>DATGJV010000120.1:0-3088 GCA_035295005.1 Ktedonobacteraceae bacterium
ATTATCATGATTGTTCGCTCGCTGATCATCTGGATACTGGAAAAAGATTTTCTGCGCTATTTGCGTCCAAACATGATAAGCACCTTCAATCTTGATGATATCATGCTGCTTGAACATGTAACTGACGATGTCGTGCATAGCGCGGTCGAGCAATTGGGGTTGGATGCAAGCAAGATTGCGCCACCACCACAGGGGTATGAGCCTAAGCAGCGCATACGAGCCATTTAAACAATGAGGGATTGCTATGCCGGATACCTATCCCTTCTTACGCCTGACCAATCTACCACAAAGAAGAGAACCGGATGGGTTAGTGGGATTTTCTCTCCCACATGCCTTTACACCGCGTTCTCTTTCGAGTCTGGGCGAAAAAGCAGATATCCGTGCGGCATTACAATCACAGGTACAACTCGTCAAACATTTATGGGACAGCGGAGTAACTGCCTTCGACCTTCGTTATGTTGGCACAGACGAGCAGAAGGATACCCTTTTTGTCGGCCTCCTTTGTCGGTTAAAACGCCCGGCAAACGTTCCACAACAGCAATTTCGTGATTACTGTATGCGTTCATCCCAACGCATACAGCGCATCTTTGCTGATTTCGGGTACAATTTGATACCTCTCGTTGATGAGTCGGCGCTCATTCGCTTCATATCCCCGTTCCGCTTTCAAGCTATTGCTGAGGTGCGCCGGAAAGAAGAGGTACTGGTTGCCGCGAACACACTTAATGAATATGAGTTCTATGTCACCTATCCCTGGCAATGGACAATGCAGAGCGCAAACCGCCTTTATTCGGCCTTGCAACAACGCGACAGCAATTGCCTGTTGAGTATCTACCTCGAACCAACACAACTGAGTTCACAGGAACAGGCACACTTGAACCACGCGGCATCGCTCAGAATGCGCGATCTACTGCTGAATTGCGGTTCAGAAGGCATGATTGTCCACAAGATTTACCAGCAATTTGCCACATTACTGCGCCAGCCGTACCTTATGCGCATCGGCATAGCAGCGTCTCAAGCGCAAACAATAGACTCGGTGGGTCGCGCAGTCATTGATATGTTAAGCTCGCAGCAATCACCAGGAACTACGCCTACGCTGCATATACCACGAGATCAAAGAGAATGGCAACATGCCAACCATAACTTATTTCACCTGGAGTGGGTTCCCTGGGGCAAGAATAAAGGCATGGATATGCCCGGCACCACCCGCTTACGCTACCTGATGGATAACGAAAGTGCCAGTATGGCTTTCCGGCTACCCACCTTATTTGCTGCTCCCAAAATTGCACCTGCAAATATACCCACAAGTACGATCGCCAAACATGCCTGCAAAGTGCTGCTCATCTTCGCCAACCCGCGCCAGGAATACAATCTGCGACTGGGTAGCGAAGACCGCATTATTCATGAAGCAATTCGGCTTGGCAAATACCGCGATGCCATTGCTCTTACACCCTGTCATGCCGCAACGAGGAATGACCTGCGCCGGGCATTACTCAACGATACCTTCCAGGTCGTTCATATTTCTGGTCACGGCACAGATGATGGACTCATACTGGAAGACGAATACGGCAAAAGCAATCCTGTTCCTGCGGACGTCCTCGCCAGGATTATTGCGGCATATAGCCCTCCCATTCAGTGCGTCGTACTCAACGCATGTTACTCAGCCGCGCAAGGCGAACTTATCGCACGCGCAGTCCCATTTACGATTGCCATGGCTGGTCTCTTGAACGATGCTGCCGCAAAGGAGTTCTCACGCGGCTTCTACGATGCTATCGGTGCTGGCAAACCCTACGATTTTGCCTATGGAGAAGGGTGCCGGGCAGCGGATATGGTCATTGCGGGTGCCTCATCCCTGATACAACTCTTTCGCGGCTCGCACTAAAACTAACACTTCTTTCCCTCTTCACTTTTCAGTTTCCTTTGCTCACTAGCAACTGTTACACTCACCCAAGCCTCGATGTTACCCATGCAGACAAAATAGAGCGTCCTTAAGTACTGAGAGCAAAAATTGCCAGATTACCAGTTGTGAAGTTCATGCAAGAACCAGAATACCCGCATGAAAAAGGACTTTTTCAGAGGAGGCGAAGTAAAGACAGGTGGAAATAGACATGAAAGAAACTGCAAGCATAGCTCAGATGAAACAATTATCCGCTACCGTTATTCCTGCGCAATCATTATCTTCTACGAGTAACTCAAATGAATGGCTCATGGCAACGCACGGGAAAACGTTTCATTTCGCAGCACGCTTTCTCTCTCCAAAACTTCGCAGTCACGTTGTCACACTCTATGCCTTCTTTCGCACTTTGGACGATCTGGTTGATACGCCACCAGAGGGGCGGCACATTGAAGACATTCGCAGAGAGTTGGAGGACTGGCGGTTCTGGTTTACAGAAGGCTGCTCCTTTCCCGCGCCACAGGAACTGCTCGGCACTCGTCTATCTTCTATGCTGGCTGAACACTGTGTTCCCACCACTATTTTTCTCGACTTTCTCGATGGCATGTCTTCAGACCTGGAGCCACAGGAAATACGCAACTTTCAAGAGATGTACCGCTACTGCTATCGCGTTGCCGGAACGGTGGGGCTGGCAATGGCACATATGCTTGGAGTGCGCTCACCACAGGCACTGGAAGCTGCAGAAAAACTGGGCATCGGCATGCAACTGACCAATATTCTGCGCGATGTAGGAGGAGACCTCGCGACCAGGCGTATCTACCTCCCACTGGAAGACATGGCACGCTTCGATTGCTCAAGCGCCCATCTCTTTCAATTATACTTGAATAGGCGAGGGCCGGATGAGCGTTTCCGCGCCCTCATGCGCTACCAGGTCGCACGTGCGCACCACTACTATATAAGTGGTATGAGCGGCATCTGGCTTCTCCCCGCCGAAAGCCGACTACCCATCCTGCTCGCTGGCCGACTCTATCGCCGCATTCTGACTGAGATCGAGCGCAAGGATTACGATGTCCTCCGTTCACGTGCAGCAACCAGTACACCAGAGAAGATACGCGAGGCTGCCATCGCTTTTACGCTGGATCGGCTCTGGCGGCGCGGAGAGATATTTACTGGCAAAGATGCGGGGGAACTCATTGA
>DATGJV010000121.1:0-2858 GCA_035295005.1 Ktedonobacteraceae bacterium
TGTTCCATTCATACAGCAACTCTCCTAAACCAACATGCATAAAACCAAGTGGCGGCAGCATCGTTTCACCTGCGGAATGCGCAACATTGAGACCCTGTCGGTACATCTCAGCAGCCTGATGCAACAGACCCTGGTCTACCCGCACCAGAGCAAGGTAACGCACAGCAAGCATAACGGTACGCAGATTACCGGCGGTCTCACTAATGTCTCTTGCCTGCACAAAAGCTTGACTCGCGGATGTCGCGTCTCCATTTGAGATATAAGCAATGCCAAGATTTAGCGCGGCTTCTCCGCGTAAATGCATAGCTTTCTCAGGTAATAACGCTAATGCATGCTGAGAAAGTTCAATGGTGCGGGAACTATCGCCTGAAAATGCGGCAACACGCGCACGAATAGCCGCTATTTCGCCACGCATACTCGAAATCTCTCCGAGTACCTTGCCAGCCTCGATGGCGATTTCGGCATGCTGGAGATGCTGCTCGACAGCTTCAAGTTGGTTGGTATGGATAAGCGCCCATGCATAAACGAGATTTAAATGCGGCGCATCCTGGACAATAGCGTCGGGCAAAGCGGCAAGCCACCCTAATAGCGTTGTTACCTCGCGTCGCATCAGCATTGTTTGCGCCATCTTTTGTATCAAATACGCTCCCAGGGAAAACTCAGACGCTGCCAGTGCGTGATGAATCGCCTCAATAGTGAAACCGTGACGTATATGCCATTGTGCGGCACGATGATGTAATGTTTGCACCACATCTGGCGCTGTGCGGTAAAGATGTTCAGATAAAAACTCGACGAAGAGTTGATGATAGCGATACCAGTAACGCCGATCATCCAATCCGACAAGAAACAGGTTCGCCTGTTCTAACTGTTCAATCAATGCCTGACTATTCTTTTGATTGGTAATAGCATCACACAGCGAGCCATTAAAACGGTCAAGTATCGAAGTCTGTAGCAAAATTTGCTGGATATGCTCCGGCTGTCGCTGCAAGACTTCATTGGCGAGGTAGTCCAGGATATAGCGGTGATTGCCCTTAAACTCTTTCACGAACTGAGAGACATTTTGCCTTCCTTGCAAGGCAACAGAAACCAGATGTAGACCGGCAATCCATCCTTCTGTCCGCAGCGCAAGGGCCGTAATGTCTTCATCGGCGAGTTTTATATTCATAACGTTATGAAAAAATACCTCGACCTCATCACGAGAAAAACGCAGATCATTCACCGTCAATTCAATCATATGATACCTGGCACGTAAACGTGCTAGCGGCAATGGCGGTTCTGACCTGCTGGCGATAACGAGGTGAAAGTGCGGCGGCATGTAATCGAGCAGAAATGTGATAGCTTCATGAATTGGCTGAGCCTCAATAACATGGTAATCATCAAGTACCAGCACAACATCACCTGTTAATGTTGCAAGCGCATTAATGAATGCCGTCATGATCGTTTCTATTGATCGCGTTTGCACTGTCGGGAGCATCGTCAACACATGTTCAGCTATACCAGCTTGCAGTTTTTGTAGCGCGGCAATCACATACGTCCAGAAACGAACAAAGTCATTATCACTGGCATCCAAAGAGAGCCATGCGACAGGAAAGGAACAGGAGTGTAGCCAGTTGCTGAGGAGTGTGGTTTTGCCAAAGCCCGCAGGACCCGTCACCAGTATCAACTTGCTGCCCAATCCGGCATCCAATTGTTGTATCAGCCGTTGGCGTGCCACCAGAGATGAGCGTACAGGCGGTACAGAAAGTTTCGTTGTCAGCAATTCAGCTTGATCGAATCCCTTATCCAATTCTGCTATCCCAGCAGAACCTTCTCTGCCAGCAAAAGTGCATTCCAGGGTTATAAGCTGAGCAATCTCGGTGAGTCGTATCAGGGTCAAGTCTTCAGACTTTCCCATATAGACCGTATGTAATCGCCCCTGTTGGCGACGATAAGCATACCAGTACCAGCTACCCGCACGTCGTTCTTTCCGCGCTGTGAAGGTTCCTTCGGGGCAGACAAAGCGAAAAGCCCCATGGCACTCCAACCAGCTACACCACGCTGTCGTTCCAACAACGATAGTGGAATCGGTAGATGGCATTTTACCTTGCGATAAAACACCATTTACAAGCTGTGGTGTGCCACGGGACATAACAACTAATCCTTTGAGTACCACAAAAGTTACACAAAAACAGGGGCTCGACATTGCTACGCTCGTCGAATCGGGTGCGCTAAAGCGGACCCCTACACGTATTTCATTTCCAAAAAACGACTGCGCAGGGCGTTGACCTGGGACTTGACGTTCTTGCCTTCGATGGCGTCGTGCATGAGTTGTGCCAGTTCACCCATTGCGCGTTCGTCCATGCCGAAGCGCGTCATTTCGGGAACGCCGATACGCAAGCCAGATGGATTCTTGGGATCGCTGTCGCCGGGAACCATGTTGTAGTTGACGATGATATCGTTGACTTCCAGGCGTCTGGCAACTTCGACGCCGCCCCCCCATTGCGAGACGTTGACGGCGATCATGTGGCTCTTTGTGTAACCAAAATCACGCGCCTCAACAGGAGTTCCCATTTCATCGAGGCTGCGCCCAAGCGCCTGTGCGTTGCGCACAATCTGAGCGGCATAGTCGCGCCCGAATTGCTTCATCTCACGGGTAGCGACCAGCAAAGCGGGCAATGTGTTCAGGTGGTGATTGCTGGACGAACCGGGGAAAACTCCACGGTCGGCGGCGGGCCAATATTTCTTTTCGTCCTCTTCATCCAGATTGCCCAGGATAACGCCTCGTTGTGGGCCAGGAAATGTCTTATGCGTGCTGCCCGTCATCCACGTCGCTCCTTCGTGTAGCGGCGATTGGAACTGTCCACCGGCAATCAAGCCAA
>DATGJV010000122.1:0-5398 GCA_035295005.1 Ktedonobacteraceae bacterium
CACCTAGCTCGATCATCGCGTGGTTAAACTCATCGGGATTAGTCGCCGTATTCACCGAGAGACGGGCACCGAGGGACAGGATACCGCGTACCCCTGACACGATGCCGATAAACAGGAAAGGGCGCAATGAAGTGGAGTGAGATTTGAGATAGTGGATCACGGTACTCATCACTTCCATGATAATCAGTACTAACAGAAGATCGGAAATAATTGCTACAATCGCATCGGCTATATACCCGGCTTGCCCACTGGCCTGCTGGGCCGGTAATTGCGCCATGGTGTGCCAGAAATTCCAGAAGCAATAGCCAAGCGCAATAATAGCGGCTAAAAAGAAACAGGCACCGACAATCGCGTAGATGATGGAGTCGCCCTTTTCGAGCAGGTTGCCCGAAAATTGACCAATGCGGTCAACCTGCTCGTGGTCCACCTTTTCATCAGGCTCAATTACTGTTTGGGGAAGCATTGTGCTGGAATTCTCGTTGATATCAACGGGGTACTCGGACATAGGAACTCCTTCTGTTATTATGGGCGACATTGTTTTCTGATTCAGTACGTCGTGGTCTCACAAGGGAATGGTAAGGACATTGTGGCCTTCACGTCCGGGCTGTACCAGGTGAGAGATGAATAGCTCGACGATGAAGGGCTTTTCGTAGAGAGAGCGGCGTCTCTCATCCATGAAAAAGATGTGCAAACGGTCGCGCCTTCCACTTGGCCCATGCGAGAGCGGATGCATAGGAATAGTGACCTCAGCAGCGTAACCACTCTCCGGTATCTGTACTGTCGCTTGCTGTACGACATAGGCGTAGTTCTGGTAAAGCGCGGAGCGCACTTCGATGGAGACGAGATCGCCCTCAACAAGTGAGCTAAGCCCCCCGGCTATGGCCCCGTTTTTGCTATCCGGCGCAATCATTGGCTGAGTACGCCCCATTACATGAATGCGAATCTGGTAATGTTGGTTGGGCTGCACACGTAGTGGTGTTTCGACGATTGCCGCCGCCGTCATCGTCTGTTTCTGCTCACCTAGAAAGAGACGCTGTAACTGCTGGAAGAAAGTGGCTGTCCCGACCGTGTTGTTCGCACTCTTCGGCTGAACACCATTACTACTTTTTGTTGCGCCTGGCGGTGGGTTAACAGGGACAAGAGTACTGTTTTGCGTGGTGGTATTGTTAGCTGCTTTTGGCGCGGCAGAGCGTGGAATAGCAGGTAATATCCCTGTAATATGCCGCTTGAAGCGTTGCCCAATTGAAATGTTCGCGCCTCCTGAGGCTCCAATGTTTGGCATCGTTGGCGGCGACACTGATACCGGTATATCATCCACATCAAGCTCATCTTGTTCGTCCAGTTCATCCTCGATGCTTGCGGGTTGTGGCGTTTCAGCTATTATTTCGACTGCCGCCAGATCAGGTTCAGGTTGTGATGGCGTTGCTGGCACCGGGCTTGATGAAGATTGCCATGCATAATGGGTGCTTGCAGGTAGCGGTGTGATCAATACCGTATCTGTACTCACAATCTTATCAATGCGTTGTTCGTTGTCGGAAGTATCACCAATGTTGTCAGTATCATCACAGTACTGCTCGTTGAAGATACCTCCTGTCAGCGTTTCTTCTGTAGCGGTAGGCAGCATGGGAGGAGTACTGCTGCTATTATTCGCACCGATAGTACTATTTGTACTATTCGCGTTGCTGTTGGCTTTACTTTTATGAAGGCTTTCCTTGACTGAATTTGTCCGTTTGCTCCCTGTCCGTAATTGGATGAGGGCGTCGCGCATTTCAACGACGCTTGAGAAACGGTCTGCCGCGTCAATAGCTAGAGCCTTCATGATGAAATCGTCGAGCAAGCTGCCAGAACGGGAATTTAATTCGCCGGGCAAACGCAGACGGCGTTGAGCCCGCACCATTGGTTCTTCCGGCGGGGTGCCGGTCAGTAAGAGATAGAGCAAGGCACCGAGGCTATAGATATCGGAGCGCGGTTCAGGTTTACCGAGCAGTACTTCCGGCGCGGTATAGTTTGTGGTATTCGTGATGGTGGATGTGCGCGGGAAGAGTGTGCGCACCGAGGGTGGCAACCAGGAAACCATGAGTGCCAGCTCGCTGGCATACGTGTCGCCGTTCAGGATAATTGTCTGTGGGTCCAGGTCGGCAACGACAATACCAGACGCATGCACCTCGTGTAGCGCCTGGCAGAGATGTTCAATCCAGGTCAGTGCCAGGTTCTCTGCCGGCAATCCTTTGCCGCTCTGAAGAATATCCTGGAGCGTGTGCAGGTGGCTATTGGAATTAGCAGGGGCATGCTGATTATGCGTTCCTTTTTCGTCGCGAGGCCAACCGGCGACAACGTAGAGATGGTCCTGAAAATGCCGCACATCAATCAATGGAATAACAAAAGGGATGTGTTGGCGGCGCAACACGTCATACTCATGTTGGACAGCGTTGGCGGCGTTAGCGCGTCCTTCAGCGTTCAAGCTTGTAATGTCTATATTCCGGAGAGCCACAGGGCGTTGTTGCCGGATATCGGTAGCCAGGTAAAGGCTGACATAGGGTCGGCGGCGTACCAGTGAGGTGATACGATAGAGAGTGGCAATATCCTGGTTGTCCTGTAAAAGGGAAGTTACCTGTTTCTTTATGACACGCTCCCCACAGGAAGCGCAAAATGTTGCCTGTGGTGGGAGCTTGATACCGCAATTTTGGCAATGAGGATCGCCGGAAGGTGTCACCTCGGTCGTTGTTTGCGTCATGCTCATAATGTTGAGTAGCCTTTAATGTTCGATCATAAATAATGGGAGTTAGTAGATACACACAAATTATAACATAGACGAAGACTTCTGAGTAGCTATATTTCAGTACCTTGTAGCCGCCATCTGCTATAAATCAGTACCCAAAAAAGTGACAAATGTATTGCAGTCCAGTATACTATGGTTATGCAATTTATGGCATCAATCTAGCAACTTTGGGTGGGGGCATATTTGAGAGAAGTGATAGGAGATAAGCTTACACGCGCTTATCTGCAAAAATTAGGTAGACAGAACTATATTGCCACGGCAAGTGCAGTGGTATTTGTCACTATCAGCTTTTTTTGGATGCTTTTCCAGCTGGGCGGCAGTGATACAACCGGCCTTTTTGCCAATGTGGTGTATCCGGTATCTTCACTTATCGGGGCTTTTTGGGCGGGATTAACGGCTTATCGTGCCCGTAATGGCCCTGTGCGTCTGATACCAACACACCAGCTGGCCTGGTTGCTTATTAGCCTGGGACTTCTCGCTGATGGATTGGGGGGTGCATACTATGCCTACCTGGGGACAGTAGGACCACTACCACTACCATCTCCGGCTGATATTGGCTTTACGCTCTTATATCCCCTGGTGTGTGCGGGTTTGTTGTTGATGCCAGCATCTTTACGTTTTCGCACTCGCATGGGTTTGGATGCGCTGATTACGGCTTTGTGCTTTCTGGGCATCAGCTGGTTTTTTGTGATTGGCCCATCCTATCTTATACAACGCGACCAAATCCCTCTGGCTGCACTTCTTACATCACTATCCTATCCATGTTGGGATATTGTCCTTATCCTTGCACTCGTTCTCTTGATTTTGCGCCGGAGCGACCCTCTACTCCACCCTTCTCTTTTTATCTTAGGGGTGGGCATTCTTTCAGATGTGTGGGCGGATTCAATCTATGCCTATCAAAATGTCTTTGGCGTCTATAATTCTGGCACTGCCTATATTGATCCGTTCTGGTTTATTTGCTCGTTACTGATAGGTCTCGCAGGACTGTATCAGTATACGACGCTGACTCGCCGCTCCTACAATGAACACATGCATCCCAGCCAGGCTCTGACTCTTATAGATCAGCGCAAACACCAACAGGAGCGTAAATCTGAACGCAGGTTTCTATTATTCCGTAGCGCACTTATTTATATTCCGCTCACCTTTGTGCTGGTAGTTATGGTATACAGTGAATTTGTCCAGAGCAATGAAATTTCGCGAGGGTTGGTCATGCTGACTGCTCTCGTTGTGCTGCTGGTAACTATTCGTTACCTTGTTACTTCGCATGAAAATGAGGTGTTATTGCATGACCGCCAGCGCAGCCACGAAGAATCGGAATTATTGCGACGGCTCACATCTCAAATGACTGATATTCTTGAGCTTGAGCCTTTGCTTGAACATATTGTGACGGTGATTGCGGGGGAACTGGGCTTTGATGCTGCTTTGCTGCTCTTACTTGAAGACCATGCCTTTTCGACAACTCATTTGAGCGTTCGCGCTTTTGCCTCTTCATTGCCCTCGGTGTCAACCTGGCATCTGTATGGCGAACGCCTGTCACACTGCACATTAATGTTGGATAAAGAGATAGTACTCAGTGGAGATGAACATCCTGTTACTCCGTTGCCGCAGATACAGGCATGGTTAAAAGAGCAACATGTGACAACAACGCTTTTTGTACCGCTGACTTACCAGGGGAAAGGGCTTGGCAGCCTGGGATTTTCACGTAGCAAGGGCCAACCACTCAGCTTACGCGATGCCGATATCGCGAGATCGTTTACGAAACAGGTGGCGACCGTCATAGAGCATGCCAATCTGTACCATATGTCACGTGAACATGAAGATTTTGCCCAGGCAATGGCAAATATCGCCGCACGCCTGAATGCCGCTGTTGTTGAACCGCAGGAAATTAACCTGTTTATTTGTACTGAAGGGGCTAATGCTCTCAACGCGGATTATGTATTGCTCTACCGGGCGGATGAAAGCGGCCAGCTTTTACCTGTTGCAGTGTATGATGGCGATAATAGTGACCAGAGCTATTGTAGTCACGAGTCGAGATCGTTCGCTGCGTGGCCTTCTATAGGGCCAAATGAACCGGAAGCTGAAGCTCTTACTTCTCTGCAACCACTTCTCCTCCATGTCAATCACCCTTATGCACTGGAACAGCATGCGCTATCTTTATCATCGTTACCATATAACGCCGCACCATCAACAGGCAATTACCCTGCGGTAGTTCCCGGCAGACCACAGAGCGGGCAGCTTACCTTTTCCTTGCGTAGCAAGCTTCTACACGAACATGTGGAAACAGTTATTCTTGCCCCGCTTATCTTCAGAGGAGACCCCATCGGGTTGCTTATTTTCGGACGTTCAATTCCAGCGGGGACAACTGAAAAGAAATCATTATCTCAGGGAGACTTGCAGCAAGCGCAGGATTTTGCCGAGCAAGCATCCGTTGCTTTTACCAATGCGCGGTTGTATCAAGAGTTACGTATCGCGCACCAGCAATTGCAAGAATTGGATCAACTTAAAGACCAGTTTATGATTACGGCCTCGCACGAATTACGTACTCCGCTCACCTCCGTTCAGGGCTACATCGAGCTGATTTCCCAGTATGACGAAATGTTGCCACCTGAACAGAGGCAG
>DATGJV010000123.1:0-2802 GCA_035295005.1 Ktedonobacteraceae bacterium
CGTTTACCGGGGTCATCTTCGCGCTGGAACTTACCCACGATGTCAACTCCCTCTTGCCTCTGCTGATTGCGGGGGTGATTGCGCACGGTTTCACTGTCCTTGTCATGCGCCGTTCCATCCTGACAGAGAAGGTCAGTCGTCGGGGCTATCATTTGACCCGTGAGTACGCGATTGACCCGCTCGAAATTCTTTTTGTACGTGAGGTGATGCGCACTAATATTGTGGCGCTGTCGAATACGTTTTCGCTCAAAGACCTGGCACGTTCGTTGCGCCGTAACCCGGAAGCGGCTACTCAGAAGCAGCGCCTCTACCCCGTCATTGATAAAGACCGGCATTTGCGCGGCATAGTGACACGCAGCGAACTGAATACATTGATTGAGCAAGACCAACAGGATGGTGCGACTGAGCATTACGAACTTTCTGCTCTGCTTAAGCAGCATCCGATTGTTGCGTATCCTGATGAACCTTTGCGCAGCGTCATTTACCGTATGGCGGACACCGGCTTTACGCGCTTCCCTGTTGTCGAAAGCGCGGACTCGCCCACACTGGTCGGCATGGTTTCCCTGAATGATCTACTGACCGCTATGAACCGCAACCTCGCTGAGGAGCGCAAGCGCGAACGCATCCTGCGCATCCGCACGCTATTCCCATCCCGCTCGCAAACGACAACAACTATCGAGGCACCTGAAACCGATCCTGATGCCGATGTCACTCCTGTTGCCAGGACGACACCGGATACGACAACGACCAAAAGCTGAGAGAGTACACGCAGGGCATACACAAGCAAAATGCCCTGCGTGTACTCTCCTGACTGCTCCTTGAATTTTGCACCGTGCGAGCGTTTATTAAGCAACCGGGTATCTTTTTGCGTGCGCGGCTACACCCATGCGGTCGTCGTTTTTGGGGTATCCGGTTATTTTGATGTCACCCCTGATCAGCTTTTCTCTATCACTCCATCACATGCTATAATGTAGCAAATCAGGCCCACGTCATAATGGCACACTGTGACGTGTTAGTATTGTAATATGACATTCCACCGTCCAACGGTTTGAGATACAGAAGCATGGTAGTTTGCTTAACAGGAGTTAAAAGACTGTTTGTATGATAGATAAAAAACCGCAAGACTCGCAGGAGCCACAGGGTCAGCAAGATCAACTTGTGCAGCCAGCATCGCAGGATGGGCAAAGCGTGCCGGTACCACAGACTCCGGCGGGTAGACCGCAACGCTCAAACCTTGCGAAGGTTTTGATGGCGATTGGATTATTTGGTGTAGCACAACGTCTCGACCGCACGACGCCTACAGTTGCGGTAGGGCAGCATACCAGTTCTAACCGTTTCCTTTTACAAGTAGTACAGCCTGGGCTGGCAGGTTTGATGGATGGCTCGGTCTCGACGCTGGCCCCTATCTTCGCCACCGCGTTCGCGACGCATCATTCGATGACCGCGTTTCTGGTTGGTATGGCTGCTGCGACGGGTGCGGGTATCAGTATGGCCTTCTCAGAGGCATTGTCCGACGATGGCGTATTGACGGGGCGCGGCAATCCTGTATTGCGCGGCGCGATTACCGGATTGATGACCTTCCTCGGTGGCGCGGGACATACGCTGCCATTCCTGATACCGAATCTGCATCTCGCATTGATTGTCGCGTATATCGTTGTCGGCGTGGAACTGACGGTGATTGCGGCCATTCGTCATCGCTATTTTGGCACAAAATGGGCAATTTCTATCTTGCAGGTTATCGGCGGTGGTGCGCTGGTGTTCGCGGCAGGCTTCATCTTTGGTAGCGCGTAACCCATCGCAGGTGGCAGAAAAGCAATGAGTGTACATGTGGGTACGCCCATTGCTTTCTTGTTGTTTATGAAGAATTGTGTGGTAATTATCTCTAAGGTGTTGTACAATGACATCATGGAGGTAATAATTATGGAACTGGTTCGCAAACAAACGTATATCACACCGGCTCAAGATAGGGCAGTGAAGCGCCTTGCCCAACAACAGGGTATTACAGAAGCAGAGATTTTGCGGAAAGCACTGGACATGTTTCTTACCAGAGAAGGTATCGGAGAAAATGAGGATCCTTTTGCTGACCTGATCGGTTTGTTCTCAGGGCCGTCCGAGGTAGATCATGACGACATCTATAGCTGATATCAAACGTGTGTTCATTGATACCTCTGCCTGGATCGCTTTGATGAATAGCAATGAACTTTACCATACTGCTGCCGTCACATTCCATAAAAGCCTCGCTCCCATGTCGCTGCGAATCACAAGCTGGGGTATAGTGTCCGAGACATTTACCTGGATTCGTTATCATGTTGGCGAAAGGGAAGCTTCAAGATGGCTCACCGTCAAAGATTCGATGGAAAATCAGGGTTTCCTTCAAATCATCTATCCGGATTCCCAGATGGAAATTGGAGTTCGAAGGGTGATTGGCCGCTATCAAGACCAAAAACTTTCCTATGTGGATGCTTTTTCCATTGCATTGATCCAGTCGCGACCAGACATTGATGCGATTTTTGCTTTCGATCATCATATGGCTCTTGCAGGGATACCCGTTCTGCCCGGTTTCCTTGATAGAAGCAGCCGATATGGACAATGATCTCTGAGTATACGCAAGCCACATGAGGATAGACGAAGGCACCAGGTGCGAACTGCATCACCTGTCTAAGGGTGATGCAGTTCGCACCTGGTGCCTTCATGAGCTACTCTGCTTTACGTGAACAGAGTAGTCTACAATTACTTGCCCCCGCCTTGCTGATAGCGTTTGGCGATTTCGTCCCAGTTGACGACGTTCCACCAGGCATTGAG
>DATGJV010000124.1:0-11495 GCA_035295005.1 Ktedonobacteraceae bacterium
CTGTTCTTTGACCAGCAATGTGATTGCCCCACCTGTAGGAAGCACGCGGGCAAATTCCTGTAACGCCGCCAGATTTTCGCGTTTTGGTATGTGCAGAAAAGAGGCGGAGACCCAGAGACCGGCGTATGATGCATCGGCAAACTCAAGGTGACGCATATCCATGCGGCGAAACGTGATATGCTCAGCTTCTGGTTGTTCATGTGTGCGCTTCCTTGCCTCGTCGAGCATTGCATCCGACAGGTCTGTACCTACAATAGTAAAGCCCATCTGAGCCAGCAACAGTGCGTCCCTGCCGGGGCCACATCCAATATCAACGATTGGTAGCGCGGGATTTTGCTGGTAGGCCGGACTATTGTGTATGGCCTCCGCGAAACGCTGCATGCGTTCACGCCAGAAGAGTGGGACGACGAATGCTGTATGCGTATCCGCGTAGAGGCCCGCGATTTGCTGATAGGTATTCATGGTGATAGAAGTTGCGTCGCTGAAATCGTTCATAGCTGTACCTGTTTGTGTTCAATTTACTCAAACCGTCGAACATTGTTTTGTGACAAGGTTGCATTGAATCGTACCTTGCTGGAATTTCTGACTTTCAATTCCATTGCCTGTTACCGAAGGTAGCGCAGTGGGGTAGCCAAATTTAGGCAGACTCCCTGACTGGTCAAAGTAGCGCATAATCATGCCGTTGATGCTGAAGCCGGTGTAGACATAGTAACGGCTACCGTCAGTACCTGTTATGGTATTGGTCTTTTTGTCGCTGGCGAAGTAGTTCCACAGGGTATCATAGGGAATGGGTGGATGCTGGATATCAGCGTCATAGGGCGAGACCCAGGTAAAATTGTCGAAGCCCCAGTTCAGCAGGTCACGCATATCCGTCCACCAGTTCACGGTGTGCATGACAACACCAATGAGGTGTTTGCCGTTGCGCACGGCTGAGATAACCTGTACGAAATTTGATGCACCGTCGTAACCAGGTTTGCCGGCATCAACGCCTGGATACCACCAGAGGAACTGGTCGCCATTAAACATAACGCGCACGGGATGATTACCTGCGGCAGGCATGGTATAGGTTTTGGTACCCGCTATAGTGTGAATCAGTGGATTTCTGAAAACATAGCGTGCCAGGATGGCGAGATCGTGTGCGCTCGAATATTGTCCTGGGTCCAACAGGCCGTGTGGGTTTACATAATGGGTATCATTCAGACCAAGTTGGTGCGCACGCAAGTTCATTTCCTGTACAAAAACGGGTAGACTGCCCGCTAACGTATCGGCAATGGCGATGGCGGCATCATTGCCTGAATCGAGTATGAGGGCGTAGAGCATATCGCTCAGTGAATAGGTCTCACCCTTTTTAAAGCCAAAAACGGTGCTATCCGCGCTTAATTTACTGACATCGTTCGCGATTTGACTGGTAATGGTGATGGGTTGATCGGGTTTGCCTTGCTCAACAGCAAGTAGCGCCGTCATCAGTTTGGTTGTACTGAGCATCGGCAGGTGCGTAAACGGATTGTGGGCGTAGAGCGTCGCGCCGGTATCTGCGTCCAGCAGGTACGCGGATGTAGCGAAGACAGGTGGGGCCGGATGGTCGGTGTCCTGCGGCGTGATGACGATTTCATATGAGTTCGCGGACGGCAACGAAGGACCAATAGCAGGGCTACCCTGTGCCGATGTGTTGACTACTGTATTGTTATGCGATTGCGAATGGCTGGCATTGTAAATAACAGGTATGAGAATAAGGATTGCTACCAGCGTAAGGCTGGCAACGACAATAAAGCCCTGGTTATGGCTGAGGTGCTGTAATTGTCCTTGCAGCGTCCGTTTAGCACGTGGATGCCGTGGACGGTGTACTCGTGGCGGCGTCTCTCCTGTGGGCAACTGTTTATGATGCAGCGATGTTGTGTTGCTGCTCCCGTCCTCGTCATACTGGTAAGGACGGCGAGTGGTACCAGTAGCATGTTTTTTCGGTGTGGTAGGAACATTTGTTATCTCAGTATCAGGTTCCCGATGCCGTGTTTTTTGGCTGCTCTGGCTGGTTGGTAGTGGTTGCTGAGCCGGTGACTGCTGTAACGAGGCTCGCCGAACTCTGGGAACTTCAGGATGCTCATCATAATGATAGGGTGTCTGTGCTGTTCGCGGACGCCGTGCGGCGGCAGGACGTTGATGTTGTTGCGTTTGCGGGCGTGTTCGTAGTGATCCCTGCTGCTCCAAATCCTCCTGCTGTTCATTGTCTTCCGGCGTTCGGTACATACGTCAATCCCTTCCATTTTACTGCATGAATATATGTCTATATGCTGGTTATACTACTACCTGTTGCCAATCGCGACAAAGGTATATTACTTATGGTACCCGATTCGTATTCTCATCTGAGAGGAAAAGTTCCGCTTTTCGTTATACACATCTCTCAATATCGCTGTATGTTGTGCAACGCCTCCATCATCCTACATATCTATTCTGCTTGTAGTGTAGCATAGCGGCATAGTTCTGTCGAGACCATAAGCTCATCATCTTTACAGGCAGACGTGCTTTATCCTTGTTTGCTCAGGTGTGTACCACCGTGTGAAACCTTCACGCAAAAATAGGCTCTGCTATGGCGCTTTTATCCTTGACTTACAGGCTCTACTCATGCTACTCTGCTTATATTATTGGAAACCTCATTGTGTTGCGAAGAGCGAGGAGCCTCCATCATGCATATAAGAATGGCTGTTATACAACTCAACTCGCGGAACAATCCCGCCGAGAATATGGCTGCTGTTGAGCAATCGCTGGACCGTGCCTCCGAGATGGGCGCACAGTTTGTTGGTTTGCCCGAACTATGGACGTATTTAGGGCCGTATAGCGGTTATGAGGAAGCGGCGCAAACGATACCGGGTCCTGCGATTGAACTGCTCCAGGAGAAGGCGCGGAAGCACAATATGATCGTGCATGGGGGAAGTATCGTGGAGCGTCACCCCACGATACCTGGCAAATTTTACAATACTTCCGTACTGATAGACCGGCGCGGCGAGATTGTGGCGCAGTACCGCAAAATTCATCTTTTTGATGTGCAACTGGCTAATGGCGAAAAGCACATGGAATCTGAGCGCATCGTACCTGGGGATAAAGTTGTCACGGCTGAAGTGGATGGTATCACTTTTGGACTGACGGTCTGTTATGACCTGCGTTTCCCAGAACTGTATCGTTCGCTAGTACTCCAGGGAGCGCAAGTGTTGCTGGTTCCTGCTGGTTTTACGTTGCATACGGGGCGTGACCACTGGGAGATATTATTGCGGGCGCGGGCCATTGAGAATCTGTGTTATGTTGTTGCGCCTGGGCAGGTAGGTACCTATCCTCCCAATAAACAGTGTTTTGGGCGCTCAATGATTGTAGACCCCTGGGGACTGGTAATCTCCCAGGCACAGGACATGCCAACCGTCATTATGGCTGAGGTTGACTTTGCACGGATCGAGCAGGCGCGTGCGCAAATACCCTGTTTAGAGCATCGCCGTCCCCAGGTATATCGGTAACTATTCAGGCTATCCTGAACAGATACACGTTATTTTTATTGCTACAAGAAAGGATGAACACGACGTATGGACATTGCCAGTATCGAGAAGCTGATCAGTGAGGGTAAGGTTGAATACATCAAAATTGGCGCGCCGGATATGGAGGGCGTGTTTCGTGGGAAGCGCGTTGCCTCAAAATTCTTCCTCGGCTCCCTTGAGGACGGATTTGCGCAGTGCGATGTACTTTTTGGCTGGGATATCGCCGAGAATGTGTTGCCCAACCTTAAATTCAGCAACTGGGAGCGCGGCTTCGCTGATGTCGTCATGAAGCCCGACCTCACTACTTTCGCCGATGTTCCCTGGGAGGATAATGTTGCCTCATGTGTCTGTGACCTGTGGTCGGAACATGGCGACCGGGTTACGATTTCTCCACGCTATATCCTCAACAATCTGGTCGAGCGTGCGCGTGCGCTGGGTTTTGAGCCAATGGCTGCTTCCGAACTGGAGTTCCGCTTTTTCCGCGAGAACCAGATGTCCCTGCGCGAGAAAGATTTTGGCCCGGACCTGACACCTCTGAATCCTGGCATGAACTGCTATGCCATTAGTCAGGCCAGCGCCGATGATCATCTGCTGGGCCGTATCGCCCGCATGATGCGCGATCATGGCGTGGAGATTGAGGGCTACAATCGCGAGCATGGTCCTGGTATGTACGAGATGAACATTCGTTATGCCAACGCGCTCACCGCCGCCGATAGAACCATGCTTTTCAAGACAGGCGTCAAGGAGATTTGCCACCAGATGGGCCTGACTGCCTCGTTTATGGCGAAGTGGAATGACCAGGAGGATGGCAGTAGCGGACATTCACATATAAGCCTCTGGGATCGCAATCTGGAGCGAAATCTGTTCTGGGATGAAAATGCCGAGGGCCGTATGTCGCCTCTCATGCGCCAATTCCTGGCCGGTTTGCTGGGTAAATTGCCGGAGTTTATGGCGCTCTATGCCCCGGTTATCAACTCCTACAAGCGGTATATCGAGGGAACGTGGGCACCGTTGAATACCACCTGGGGCATGGATAACCGCACCTGCTCCGTGCGCGTCATCAATAATAGCAAACGTTCTATTCGCCTTGAGAACCGCGTACCCGGTGCCGATGCAAACTTCTACCTGGTGTTCTCCGCTATGCTGGCAAGTGGCCTTTATGGTATCGAGAATCAACTGGAATTGCCAGACCGCCTTGAAGGCAATGCATACGACCCGGCGACCGTCACAGCAGCCATTGAGCGCGGACAAATCAAGCCACTGGCACGCAATCTGACTGCCGCGACCGATTTGTTGGAGCAGAGCGAGGTTGCCAGGGAATACCTGGGTACCGATTTTGTCGAACATTTTGTCGCTACGCGCCGTTGGGAAGTGAAAGAATACGAGAAAGCGGTCACCAACTGGGACCGTCGTCGTTACCTGGAACTGATTTAATACGGTTCATCTGAGGAAGGTAATACAAATTGGGAAAAGCTCATGCTCCGTATGAGCTTTCCCCAATTTGTATTACCTTCCTCATATTTATGATGGTTCCTCAAGCCAGCCATGATTCTCGCGGAAATCAAGTCCCTGTTGTTTTGCTTCCTCGGCTGTCAGGTAGGGCAGGATGCTGCCCACCAGGGGTTGTCTGGCTTTATAGCGGCGTAGATTGTCCCACGCTTGCTCCGCCATCAGGTGCAGTCCCTTAGCGGTATCGCCGAGCGTTTCATGAACCCTGCGCCACAATTGCGCTCCCTGTTCATTTTCCTGCTCTGTTTCATGCCGGTACCCTACGTGCCGCGCCAGATCCCATAATTCTTGCTCAGAAAGCAATCCGAGGTGTTCTGCCCAGAGTCGCAAGCGTAAACTGAGCGCGAGCCGGGGATCAAGGGTCGCGACATTCATTTCGGTATCATCGCGCATTCCCCGGTTGTTGAGATTGCCGGAACCAACTGTTGTCCAGATATCATCAATGATGGCAACTTTGGCATGGACATAAACTGGACGGTAATGTTCGCCATCGTCTCTCGTAGAGGAACTTGCAAGGCAAAAGACCTGCAAGCGTCCTTCATCCACTGCTTCAGGAGCCTCGTTACGCAAGCGTGCCAGCCCTTCATCGGTGAAAGCGCGTCCCACATTAGGATGGTCGGGCAAGACAAGCGCCATTGCTGCCCCACGATTCAGCGCCGCACCGATCAAGCGAATGTTCTTTTCCATATCAGGACTGTTAATGCCCAGCAGAGCAACGTCTATACCAACATAGTTATGTAACCAGAAATATTGATTTTCCAGATAGATAAAATGCTGCGCGTTGCTGAGAGCATGTTCATATAGTTGCGCGATACCCTGAATGCCGGAATCCGAGTCAAATTTGTATGTATGTTGCGGAATGGTACGCGCAATTTGTACGAGAGTATTGCTTTCCAATGGTTGTGCCGCTGAATGGCCTGGAATCAGCATTTTCTCGTCCAGGTGATGCCGTTGCACGACACTATTCCAACGTTGACGAATATTGAGTTCAACGTCGGCGGCAGCCGGGCCTTCTATATGTGCATGTGTATCATGCCAGGGGTGAGGGCTGGTATCGCCGGAAGTGCGCCGAAGCTGCGTTGCGTAGGGATGTACTTGCGTATCCCAGCGATCAAAATCGCCGTGTGCTTCAATCAAGGGATCAATACCGCCCACGAAGGCATGTGTGCCATCAACTACCGACACCTTCTGATGCAGCGACTCAACAGGATGGTGGAGGAGACCGCGGGCGCTATCATCCAACAGGCAGGTAACGCCTACTTCGGTCAGTTGCTGGCGCGATTCTTCGGGGTTATAATGGGCAAATTCAGGTATCTCCAGACAATCCCAGAGCAACACCTTTACCTCAACTCCCTTACTCACGGCATAGCCTAAGACCGCTTTCAGTGAGAGATCGTGGGTACGCCAGAATTCGATATCGGCTTCCTGCAGCCCGTTGGCACGCAAATTTGCCAGTAGTTGCTCCTGTTCGGGGCTGTCATCGGGGCCTGCTCTGTGATCGGTGCCGCGTACAATTTCCAGCCCAGGCGTCATACCCCAGTTCGCGAGGTAAATATATTGGCGTGCTTTCAAAAAGTGATGACACATGGAGAGCATGGTCATGCGTCCATCAATAAAGTAGGTGACGCGGGAATCATTGTGGACTGGTGTATCTCCTGCGGCCCACCAGTTCTCTTTATATAGCTCTTCAATTGTTGCCATTTTTGCGCTCCTCCTACAACTATTTGCTTACAAAGCCGTATCCGTTTTTGATTGTAGCATTGTATGGTTGTTCTGACAATCCTCTCTAAAGAGAACACATGCGAGCAGAAAAAATAGCGGTGTGGGTACACCGCTATTTTTTCTGCTCGCATGCACTTTTGCTTATTCGCCGGGTGTTTTGGCAGGTGCGGCATTCACCGCCGGGCCAATCCAGACCGTCTGGATGTTGACGAACTCGCGAATACCGAACGAGGAAAGTTCACGGCCATAGCCGCTGCGCTTGATGCCGCCGAAAGGCAAACGTGGATCGGAGGCGGTCATACCGTTGATGAAGACGCCGCCGGATTCAATGCGACGGGCCAGGGCGCGTCCGCGCTCGATGTTTCCTGTCCACAGGTTGCCCCCCAGGCCAAAATCAGAGTCGTTTGCCAGTTCTACGGCATGGTCAGCATCACGTGCGCGAATAACTGCCGCGACTGGGCCAAACGTCTCTTCGTTGAAGACGGGCATATCTGGATTGACGTTGGTTAGAATGGTTGGGGCATAAAAATACCCATTCCCATCCAGTGACTTGCCGCCGAGCAAGACGTGGGCCCCCATCTGTACTGATGCCGCGACCTGTTTTTCCAATGCATCGCGCAGATCGCCACGTGCCATCGGGCCAATCTGAGTTTGACGATCAAAGGGGTCGCCAACATGCAGTTTCGCGGCTGCTTCGACAAACTTACGCTCGAAAGCGTCCGCGACCGCTTCGACGACGATGAAGCGTTTGGCGGCGATGCAGCTCTGGCCGGTGTTTTGATAGCGTGCGCGTACAGCCATTTGTGCGGCTGCGTCAAGATCGGCGTCTTCCAGCACAATAAAGGCATCGGAACCGCCCAGCTCGAGTACGTTTTTTTTCAAGGCATGTCCACTGGCTGAGGCGACAGCCTCACCTGCTGCGTCACTGCCGGTGAGCGTGACAGCTGCGATGCGCCGGTCGGCTATAAGTGAGCCTGTTTCCGCGCCAGGAACCAGTACGGTTCTGAATGCACCATGCGGTAGGGCACTTTCATGAAAAATACGCTCGATTTGCAATGCACAGCGTGAGACATTGGAGGCGTGCTTGAGTACCGCTGTGTTGCCTGCCATCAGTGCTGGCGCGGCGAAGCGAAAGACTTGCCAGTAAGGGAAATTCCAGGGCATCAATGCCAAAATAACGCCGAGGGGCTGGAACGAGACATAACTGTCGGTTGCGCTGCTCTTTATGTGTTCATCGGAGAGGAATTTTTCAGCGTTATCCGCGTAGAAATCGCAGTTCCACGCGCATTTCTCCACCTCAGCTTCCGATTCGACAATAGGCTTCCCCATCTCTTGTGTCGCGATGGCAGCAAGCTCTGCCTTATGTTCGCGCAGGTGAGCCGCTACACTATGCATTGCTGCACTGCGTTCGGCAAACGTCGTCTCGCGCCAACGTGTAAAGGCGTTTCGCGCTTCGTCGAGGATTTCATTGATTTGGGCCTTACTATACGGCTCAAACGTTTCCAGCACTTCACCCGTTGCTGGCTGAATTGTTTGTATGCTCATTAGACTACTCCCGTGTAGAAAAGGACTGTTCCAGATAATATTATAGCACCTTACATGATATGGTTTCAGGAATGTGTGCATACATTCCTGAAACCATATCATACAGAAGAGCTACTGAGAAAGCAGTACTATGCATATTGCTGAAATTTGACAGTTTCCTTTACACTAGACTGAAGAGAATACCATCACCCGACAGTTGGAGAGGAGATACCGTGTATGTTCACGGCTGAGCGTCAAAGGGAACAGCCTTATCTGGATAAAATTTCTGGCCCTGTCTTTGAGCAGTGGTATTTGTTGCATCATCGCATGATTCGCATCGTGTCAAATTCGCAGGTACTCGCGGAACAGGTGCGCCACTTTTTATACTACGCGGAGTTGCTGGCGGAATATACTTACGAGCAGCCTGCGCAACTTCCGGTGGAGATTCCCATGGATTTGCTCTGGCAAGTGGGCGACCGCCTCTATAAGCCGATTGCGCTGACCTGCTATCTTTTCGCGACGCTGCCAGGAGAGGTATTCCCACCACCACCCGCCGAGGCGAAGCCTGACGATGTTATCTGGGAAGAGATTACCGGCGTTGATGGCCCGTTGCGGGCACGTTGGAAGCGCGGTTCCCTGCGTTTCCGCGAATATCAGCCTTATCCAGGCGTTTCGAGCCGTATCGTCTCGGTGCTGGATAAAGTTGATTTGTTCGCGACCCTTTACGTTGAAGATGTGGCTAGTTGCGCTCCCTGGTTCATTATGCGCTTTGTCTTCTATATGGTCATTGGTGCTATGTTTGGCGTTGATGGGTTCGAAATTGTTCACGCGGCAGCGATTGCTCAGGATAATGCGGGAATTCTTATTATTGGCTCTCCGGGCAGTGGAAAGAGTACGCTTGTGCTTTCCTGCCTCAAGGCAGGTATGGTACACCTCGCGGATGATGTGCTGTTTCTTGCCAGAGACGACGGACTTGTACATATTTACTCCTTCCCCGAAGATATCGGTGTGCGCAGTGGAGCATTTGATGTACTGGGCGAGTACGATTTTATGCAGGCACTTTCTGCGGATAGTCGGCAGAAGCGTTTTGTGGATATCCAGCAGTATTTTCAGGGGCAGGTTGCCGGCTCATGTCCCGCTCGCCTCATGATATTCCTGCATGCGCTCAATCGCGGGCCAGAGTTCAAATCTGAGCGTATGACGCCTGCGCAAGCTGTGACGTGGTTGATGCAAGAGTACATTTCTCATCAGAAGGCCCAGGATGGCGAAGCCGAGTACATGTTCGATATCTTCAGCGATACAGCGAACCAGGTTGCTTCATATAAGATAGTGCTTTCGCCCGACCCTCAAGAGAATGTCAGGCAGGTACGTGCTTTACTAATGAAGCACATTGAAAAAAGCGTCTGATGTGAGAAGGACAGCGTGAAGGGCGCATCTGGCGGTACCAGATGCGCCCTTCACGCTGTCCTTCCCACATCAGACGCGGCCATAGCTGTTATACAGGTGCCAGTAGACGCCCTGTTGCTGTAACAGTTCATCGTGCGAGCCTTGTTCCACAGGCTTTCCGGCATCAATGACGACGATGCGGTCGGCGTTGCGAATGGTGCTGAGGCGATGGGCGATAATAAATGTCGTGCGTCCTTGCGTTAGCCGCTTTAAAGCCTGTTGAATCTGTTGCTCTGATTCATTGTCGAGTGCCGATGATGGTTCATCCATAATCAAGATTTTTGGTTGGCGCAGGAACATACGCGCAATGGAGATGCGTTGGCGTTGACCACCGGACAGGCTTTGACCACGCTCATGCAACACTGTTTTGAAGCCAAGTGGTTGTGATTGAATAAAATCCAGGATATTGGCGTTGCGTGCGGCCTCTTCCATTTCGGCAAGGGAAACTTTACGCAATAGTCCAAAGCAGAGGTTGTCCTCGATGGTGCCGCTAAAGAGGGAGTCATCCTGCAAGATGACGCCGAATTGCGTGCGCAGATTCTCAATTTTCAAATCGCGTAAATCGTGGCCGTCAATGCTAATACTGCCGCTTTCGGGATTGTAGAAGCGCATGAGAAGATTGGCAATGGTTGTTTTCCCGGCCCCGCTGCGACCGACGAATGCAATAGTTGTACCGGCTGGAACATCCAGACTAATATCGTGCAGTACCTCGATGCCTGGAATGTACGAGAAATGGACATGGTGCATAGCAATGTGTCCCTGCACTTCGGGCAATACCACACCTTTTTCCGCGTCGGCCTCCTCTGGATAGTTCAGGATTTCAAAGAGGCGGTCTATGGCAACGGCTGAAGCCTGTATCTGCTGGTTGACACCATTGAGCGTGGTGATGGGAGTTGAAAGCTGGCGCAAAATAAGCACAAAGGCCGCTAATCCGCCCGCCGTCATATTGCCTGTCAGGACGAGATAGCCACCGAAGCTCAGGATGGCAATAGCGCACAGGTCCTGTACAAAGCCAATTGCCAGGTTGGCCTCCGATTGAAAGATGGTACGTCTGAAGGAAAAATTGTTGGTAATCATCACCAGCTTTTTAATTTTACGTCCGAAGCGATGCTCCGCCGCCAGCGCCTTCACCGTTTTCAGACCGGTCAGGCCCTCGTACATTGCGCCATTCATTACCGCATAGCTCTCTAAGACCTGTCGGCTCAATTGACGGATGCGCCGGTTGAAATAGAGACTGACGCCTATGTAGAACGGCGCTACTGCCAGCACAGCGAGGGTCAGACGCCAGTCGGTGAAGAAGAGAACGCCGACATAGATGATGGTTAAGACGCCATTAACGGTCGTATCAATTAGTACCTGAATGACTGTTTGTTGCGCCGATGTGACCTCGTTCAGGCGGCTCAACACCTGCCCGGTACTGCTGAGGCCCTGATAGAACGAGAGCGGCAGACGCAACATATGATGATAGAAACGATAAATGATTTTTAGGTTAGCGTCGCGACTCAAAGACCCCAGTATGTTGCGGTTCAGGTAGCTGAGTATTTCGGTGAGGACGAAGACCCCCAGCAACATTGCCAGTAACCAGACGAAGAGCGGAATATCACGCGCCGGGAAGACCTGATCCAGCATGACATGAAAGATGAACGGCATTGGTAAGGCAGTTAAACCGATAGCAACTGTGAGTATAAAGGCAATAATAATTTGCCATTTAAAAGGCGTGATGAATTGCGCGAACTGGGCTAAATCGCGCCAACTCAGCTTTTTTTCCTCAATGCG
>DATGJV010000125.1:0-4612 GCA_035295005.1 Ktedonobacteraceae bacterium
GCTCATCGCGATAAAACCTCTGAACAACCCTCCGCTAGCAATTGCAATTGCTAGCGGAGGGTTGTTCAGAGGTTTTATCGCGATGAGCTAGTACACGCGCATCAAGTACAGCACGCTATTCACGTAACGCCAGTTGAAGATGCCGCGGTGTTGCACGTTCCAACCGCCTTCATTGTAGCCGCTAATCACTTTGTAGACGTTGCCGTGGAAACCGTTCCAGAGCCAGCGCAGGTAGGTTGCCCCGAGATTGATGTTATCCCACAGGTGATAGGGGTCGCGTCGTATCCCGGTACCATAGTTAATACCCGTGGCAGTGTAGGGCATGAGTTGCATCACGCCGATACCGCCGTCACGCGCAATGACATGCTGGTACCAGCCGCTTTCTTGCCAGGCAATCGCCAGCAGGAGATTAGCTGGCAGACCATAACGGTATGCGGCCTGACGGAGCATCGAAACGACTTCATTGCGATTGGACCATTCCAGTGCGTAATAATCGTACCAGCGCACGACACCGTTGGATAGGAGACCACTAGCTCCACCACCTGAATAAGAGCCGCCACCAGTGCTACCTGAATGATACGGGATACACAATTCCTGCCCGACAATAATCAGGTTGACGTTGCGGATACCGTTGACCTGTGCCAACGTCCAGACAGTGGTGCGGTGATTCCTTGCGATACCGCCCAATGTATCACCCCTACTCACTCTATACCAGGCACAACTGTTGCCGTACCCCGGATTAGCGGCGAATGCAGCAGAATGAGTACCAGATATTACCATCGAGCCAAGCAACAACAGTGCGGTAAACACTAGTAACGCAGCATTTCTGCCAATGTGAGAATGGAGCAATGTACGAATGCTGTATTGTCCAGGTTCTTTCAGTGTGAGTTGTGTCAACATTCTTGCATCACTTTCTTGTACTGGCGTAAAAAACATGTTTGAGAAACTCCTCTCGTCTCACTATATGCCCCGCTTAAATCGAAAAATACATATGAAGTGCTATCTGCACTGTTCGCTTTTAGTACATCGGGTATTTATTCCTGAACTTAAATTCGTTCTTCTCGATGTTATGAGTCTTCGGCGCGGTGCGCCTCACAAAAATCTAGCTACAGTGACCGGAATTTCGCGACGCGAAATTCCGGTCACTGTAGCTAGATTTTTGTGAGGCGCACCGCGCCGAACAGTCTAAAGGACGGAGGGCCACCCTCAAAGTCAACTTGACGATAGTATGAGGATGTGTGTAGAATCTCAAGAGTAAGATGAGAACAAATCAGGCGAGAAAATGAGAATGACCATGAAATCAGAAGAGCCACTGAGCGCAACAGTCGAAGAGTACCTTGAAACGATTTACAATATTAATATGGAGGGCGAGGTGGTGATAGGAGCGCGACTCGCCCAGAAGTTCCGCGTGGCACCACCAACTGTGACAGAAATGCTCAAACGCCTCGTGCGCGATGGCTATGTCGAGATGGATGCTAAACGACTGGTGACGCTTACCGAGGCGGGGAATCAGGCAGCCGAAGCGGTATTGCGACGGCACCGTTTGACGGAACGTTTCCTCGTTGACATGCTGGGCATGCAGTGGCACCAGGTCCATGAGGAAGCTTGCCGCCTGGAACACTTTATTTCCGGTGCGGTCGAGGCTCGTGTGATAACTTCCCTGAACCATCCTACAACCTGTCCGCATGGCAATCCCATTCCAGGTGAGGTGCCGGATGCCCGCAATTATCTCAAAGACCATCACGCGCTGCGCCTCGCTGATGTCCCCACCGGGGAGATGGCTACTATTCTCTGTATTTCAGAGGTGGTGGAAGATGAAGAGGCGCTTATTTTATATCTCCATGAAAAAGGACTCACTCCCGATACGCGGCTCACCGTTATTGAACATAATAGCGGTAGCTGTGGCAATAATACTGGTGGCGAGGAGCAAGAGGAAAGTTTCAAAGTGCTGGTGGAAGGATGCGATGTTTGTATCAGCAAATCAGCCGCCACTAAAATATGGGTCACGCGCTGAGATGGTGCGCCTGGCTTCTGATATTGCCGGTACCCAGACTCCAATAGCAATAATTAGCAAGTCAAAATCGTGTCCAATTTTCCCTTGACTTTTGGCAATTTGGCGGGTATACTCTTAACAATTTGAAAATGCTTTCCAGACGTTCCACTCTGTGGAAAAGGTGTATCTTTCTTATGGTTACAATGCACTGGCTACAAACGACAGAACATCCACTTCAGAGGATATGTTGTTTCTCCCGTCTCATTCATTTCTTTGACGGGCCAGGTACCGTTTTTCCAGAAAGTATTCTTTCCTCACCCCATTGATTCGGGGGTGAGGAATTTTTTTTGACCTGTTGGGTTAGCTGAAAGTCGTTTTGATATTGGCGTTCACCTTGCCTCTCTTGTAGAGCTTCTAGATGAGCAGATACTCTATTCAAAGAAGCAAGGGAGAGAATAACGACCAGTCAACCTGTTGTCATGTTAGTTTTTGCAGGAGGGTTTTATGCAGCAAGTAATCGCACAACAATCCATTGAAGCACAGACAATCAATCATCAATCTCGCATGATTAACGGCAATTTTACGGGGAAAGATATTGTTTCCCTGGATCAATTTTCAACCGAAGATTTACGCATGCTATTTCTACTCGCCAATGAGATGAAACGTATCGCGGAGAATAAAGAACCATCGAACCTCCTGGCAGGTCATATCATATCGCTGCTGTTCTTTGAGCCATCAAGCCGGACGTTTGGTTCGTTCGCGGCTGCGGTGAAACGATTGGGTGGTCAAACGCTGGATATTCAAAATCCCGAAACGGTCTCATCGGTCTCTAAAGGCGAGACATTTGAAGATACCATTCGCACGTTTGAAGCTTACTCAAATGCAATAGTGTTGCGACACAAGGTCGCCGGTTCGGCAAAGCTTGCAGCTGAAGCTGCAAACACTATCCCGGTGATCAATGCCGGCGATGGCAATAATGAACATCCAACACAGACTTTGCTTGATCTCTACACCCTGTATGAAAAATTTGGTCGGCTCAACAATCTAACAGGGTTGTTCGCGGGTGACCCGCTCAATAGCCGCACAATCCATTCGCTGTTGAGCGGTCTGTCGCTTTTCGCCAACAATACTGTGTACCTGTTATCCCCCGAGCAGTTGCGTCTCAATCGCTCAGATTTCCTCTACTGGAGTTCGCGCGGGTTGCGCATTATCGAGATAACCTGTGAACAAGATATTCCGGCGGATTGTGACTTCTGGTACTGGACGCGCATCCAGCGCGAACGTTTCGCCACACTTGAAGAGTACAACGACGTGGTGAAAGACAAGTTTGTGGTCACGCCCAATTTGCTCAATACGCATGCACGCAAAGACATGATCCTGATGGATCCATTGCCACGAGTGGGAACCATAGATACGACGGTTGATGCTGACGAACGGGCCGTATACCTGCGCTCACAAATTCGCAACGGATTATATACTCGCATGGCGTTGCTGGCACTACTACTCGGAAAGGCATAAGAAGATAAACATGCAACATACTATAAAAAACCACCAGTACCTGGTTGAAGAACATATTGGTGTAAAAGAAAATAACCCTCAGCAAGGTATTTTAATGCTGGAAGATGGCACAACGTTTGAGGGAACATCGTTTGGCTACACGCAAGAGACCGCCGGAGAAGTGGTCTTTGGCACGGGAATGGTGGGTTATCCAGAGGCGATCACCGATGCGTCGTTTGCCGGGCAAATTCTGGTCATGACGTACCCAATTATCGGCAACTACGGTGTACCGGACGCTGCTTTCTGGGAAGATGACCATATCCACGTCGCGGGTCTGGTCGTATCCAACTATGTAGATATCCCATCACACGCGCAAAGCACGATGAATCTGGGTGCGTGGCTGCGAAAAGAGCGTGTACCCGCCCTGGAAATCAAAGATACGCGCCAGCTTACGCAGCATATTCGTACTCATGGCACGATGCTGGGCAGGTTCGTTTTTGATAAAGAGGTTCCTTTCTACGACCCCAACAACGACAATCTGGTATCATGTGTCTCGACTCGACAGGTGCAGCAGGAGGGCGAAGGCGATACGACGATTGTGCTGATTGACTGCGGCGCGAAACGTAACATTGCCCGTAGCCTACTTGCCAGGAATGTGCGCGTTATCACTGTACCCTGGGATTGGAATCCGTTTACTGCTTCGGTTGGCATGGATTTTGATGGTATCGTGGTCTCCAACGGCCCAGGTAATCCTAAGATGGCCCAGAAAACGATTGCCACTATTCGGAGTGCGATGGATCATAAGGTGCCGACGCTGGGCATTTGCCTCGGACATCAGTTGCTGGCGCTGGCGGCGGGTGGTGATACTTACAAACTGAAATTTGGGCATCGCAGCCAGAACCAGCCGTGCATCCTGCAAGGAACAAAGCGGTGCTATATCACCACGCAGAATCACGGCTTCGCGGTCGGAAAACTACCGGAAGATTTCACCCCCTGGTTTGTTAACGCGAATGACGGCAGCAACGAGGGTATACGACACGAATACTATCCATTTCTCTCGGTGCAATTTCACCCCGAAGCCATGCCTGGCCCGATGGATACCGAATGGATTTTTGACTACTT
>DATGJV010000126.1:0-3888 GCA_035295005.1 Ktedonobacteraceae bacterium
CATGTCCTGATTGCGCCCGTCCAGTTCCTGGCAGACCACCTCGAAATTCTCTACGATATCGAGATCGGCGCTCGCGCTCAAGCCGAAGAACACGGTATTCAGTTCGCCCGCATCGAATCGCTCAACACCTCGCCCCTGTTCATTCAGGCACTGGCGGCGGTGGTGAAAGAGACGATGCAGCAAACGGCTCCAGTAGACAGATAAAAGAAGGAGTCTCGATATATGACCATGAAATTTGGCGTGATGGTGCCACAGGGATGGCGCATGGACCTGGCTGATATCCCTGATCCCGTTGAGGCTTACGAGGCAATGACCCGTGTCGCGCAGGAGGCTGAGGCGCTGGGCTTTGACTCTATCTGGCTCTACGACCACTTTCACACAGTTCCCGTTCCCTCGCAAGAAGTGACATTTGAATGTTGGACCAGCACGGCTGCTCTTGCGCGTGATACCAGAACCATCCGTATCGGGCAGATGGTCACGTGCAATGGCTATCGCAATCCCGCGCTGCTGGCAAAGATGGCAAGTACCGTTGACGTGTTAAGTCATGGACGGTTGGATTTTGGTATCGGGGCCGGTTGGTATGAACATGAATACAAGGCATACGGGTACGACTATCCCGATGCACCTGAGCGTCTGCGCTATTTACGCGAGGCAGTGCAGGTAATCCTGGCAATGTGGACACAGGAAGAGGCCGTTTTTGAGGGCAAATATTACCATATCCAGGGAGCAATCAACCAGCCCAAAGGAGTGCAAAAGCCGCATATTCCGCTCTTGATTGGCGGCGGCGGCGAAAAAGTGACGCTCAAGCTGGTTGCTCAATATGGCGATGCCTGTAATGTGGGCGGAGATATCGAGACGATCAAACATAAGTTTGACGTACTCAAACAGCACTGTGAGACGGTCGGTCGCGACTACAACAGCATTCATCGCACATCATCCACCGGCTGTACTATGGGCGAATCGGAAGAAGCGGTACTCTCTCAATTGAAACCGACTGAACTCCAAATGCTGGAATGGCTACGGCGCTCGGCGCTAATTGGCACACCGGAGGCAGTACGAAAACGCCTGGACGAATACGAAGAGGCTGGTGTGCAGGAATTGATCCTGACATTCCCCAGGGTCACAAAATTGGAGTCAATGCGTGCTTTTGCGCAGAGGTTTATTCAAAAATAATAGTGAGAACATATAACCTGCAAAAAGGCTTTGCCTTTTTGCAGGTTATATGTTCTCACTATTATTCGCTTGCGTTTGTTTCTTCATAAACTCTTCGCGGGCTTTTTCTTCGGCGATGATGTCAGCAACTTCATCAGCCATGGTACGGCCTTCGCCGCCATTACTGCTATGGCTACCATTCCCGTCATTACTTCCATTGCCCCCGTTTCCTTCCAACACTTCGCGGGAGCGACCACCGACTTCAGAAGGGCCAATGATGCCACGCTCCTCCAGCAGGTCTATCAGGCGGGCAGCGCGGGAGTAGCCGATACGCAGACGGCGCTGCAAGAGCGAGATGGAGGCTTTTTCGTATTCGCGCACCACCTCTTCCGCTTTTTCGAGGAGATCGTCATCTAGCTCAAAATCATCGGAGGGCTGTTCTTTGATCTCCCAGCCCGGCTCTACCACGGTCTGAAGAGCGGCAGGATTGGGTGCAGCACCATTTGCGCCATTTGCATTATTTTGCATGCTGTGTTCCAGCGCCTGTTGTCGCCAGTAAGCCACCAGTTGCTCGGCCTCCTCGTCGGCAAGGAAGCAGCACTGGATACGTTCGGGGCGACCGGCATCTGCTGGCAAGTAGAGCATATCACCGCGACCGAGCAGACGTTCGGCACCGCCCATATCAATGATGGTACGCGAGTCCACAGCAGAACTGACCATGAACGAGATACGAGTGGGAATGTTGGCTTTAATCAGTCCGGTGATCACATCCACCGAAGGACGTTGTGTGGCAATGACAAGGTGAATACCGGTGGCGCGGGCCAGTTGGGCGAGACGACAAATCATGCCTTCAACCTCTTCCGGCGCGGCCATCATTAAGTCTGCCAGTTCATCAATGATAATCACGATGGCGGGCAGGTTTTTTAGCGAGTAATCATTGTGCGCGAGCTTCTCGGCACGCAATTTGCGATAGCCATCAAGGTTACGCACACCCAACTGCGCGAAGAGACGATAGCGCCGCTCCATCTCGGTAATGCCATTCTTGAGCAACGGCACCACTTTCTCGACCTCTGTCACGACAGGCGAAAGCAGATGCGGGATACCGCCGTACATGTTGAGTTCGACCATCTTGGGGTCAACCATCAGCAGACGTACATCCTCAGGCGAAGCCTGTGTGAGTATACTTGCAATTATAGTATTAAGACAGACCGACTTCCCGGCTCCAGTGGCGCCCGCGATAAGCAGGTGGGGCATACGTGCGAGGTCGCCGACGCGCACCTGACCGGCAACGTCTTTTCCCAGGGCGATAGCAAGTTTGGATTTCGCTCTCGCCGTTGCGTACTCTTTGCTCTCCAGTACTTCACGCAAGGTGACGAGGCGACTGTTTTTATTGGGAATCTCAACGCCGACGTAGGGACGGCCCGGTACTGGTGCCTCCATGCGAATGGCTTTGGCTTCGAGGACGAGCGCAAGGTCGTTTTGCAGGGCCATAATACGACTAACCCGTGTGCGCGTTTCATAGACAATATTGCCGCCCGCGTCCCGTACTGGCACAAATTTGCCGCTCTTCTCATCTACCTTCATCTCCGGTTTGCCCGTCGGGCGGATACCGAAGCGAATAACAGTCGGGCCAATGCTGATATCTTCTTGCTTGACCTCAGCATCTACCTTAAAGCTCCGCAGCGTGTCCTGGATGGTCTTTGCCAGGGTCGAGGTATCGTCACCCAGCAACTGCAACTTGACCTCTTCGGGCCGATTGAGCATAGATGTATCGGGAATATTCCAGGGCGATTCGGCTACGGGAATACGCGGCGTGATGATACCTTTGTTATTGAACAATGGATTGGGCGCGAGCGGTTCCATGCCCGGTTGAGCTTTGCCGCCGTTATTCTTCTGTTGTTGCGCCTGTGCTGCATTGAAGGGCAATTGCTGCTGTTGCGCTCCCTGTACTGCCGCTTTATGTTCCGACAGATCAATCGGTTGAGGCTGGCGCGGTCCGCGTGGAATACGACTGACGTGCTGCTTATGAATGTTGATGTCGTTGAGCGGGTCGTCATCCTCATCATCGAAAGCGTCGTCGGCGTCGAAATCGGACTCAAAGTCCACATATCCTTCATCCTCGTCTTCATCTGCGTCGAGGTGAATATTGGGGTTCACATTCCGCCTTACCGGCACCTGCGACGATTGCGCGGGTGCATTACCACTCGTGCCGTTTGTGCTGTTCGCGCTATCTGGGGCCAGTGCGCTTGCATAGCGGCTGTAGCGCGGACGTTGCCCACGATATGGTGAGGAGCCGGTTGAATTGCCTCTGTTGCCAGTTGGATTCTGGCGATCTCCTACCAGCCGATTCAAGGCATGGCCGACCATGAGTACATGACCGAAGGTAATGCGGAACGTGAGGATGGCGACAAGCGCAAAAGAGCCAATGAGGAGAACATGCACAAGAAACGTGGCATGCCAACCCTGGAGCGGCGTAAACAGTAATTCAGCCAGTACTCCAGCCTTCATAGGCCCCAAAATCTGGCGGCTTTCCAGCAACACAATCAACCAGAGAACAATTAAGCCAATGACAAAAGACCAGCGAATGAAGCGTACATTGCGGATGCCCTCGATCAGGTGGGCAATGGCGAAGGCGATCAGGCCGAGCGCGAGCAGGTAAGCCGACCAACCAAAGAAAACGAGGAAGAAGTCGCCCAGCGACTTAAAAACGAAAACATTGTGGAAAATGGTCATAGC
>DATGJV010000127.1:0-7516 GCA_035295005.1 Ktedonobacteraceae bacterium
CTTACCGCCGACCGACCCGAACCATATTGTGCTTGTCAGCCAGAATGTCGCCGCCTACAAGGGTCAGCAGGTGCTTGGTGCGAATGGGCAGAATTTTGGCTCAACCTATAGTATTGACCCTACAAGCTATACGTTGCAATCTATCAACCATCACCTGTACTATGTTGGCCCGTTGAACTACAACAACATCTTCGCCAACCTTTCCAGTTCCACCACGCCGGGTTTTGTCGTGGTAGATGCTGAAAATCCACAGGCTACTCCCACCCTCTATTCAGGTGGAAATTATACCCTCGCCTACCTTCCTGGCGCGATTTTCAACCAGGATTTGTTGCGGCACGTCTACCTGAGTGGGTACACCTACGGCAAACTGGTTGACCCAACATTGGAACTCGATGACAATTTCCACCCCTACTGGACCATCTCGCTGATGCAGCCCATCCGCGGCTATGCTGGCGATACCCTCACCGAAGTATTGATTGTCAATGCGCACACAGGCGCTATCACCGATTACAAGCCACAGAGCGTCCCAGCATGGGTAGATCGCGTAATGCCTTCCGATACTGTGACACAATACCTGGATTGGTGGGGATTGTACCACTCGGCCCCCTGGTTTGATCCTTCTGGTGCCGGCCAGCAGTCACCCGCCACAGCCCCACAGTTGCTGTACAATAATGTTGACCAACCCGTCTGGCTCATTCCCATGACCTCGTCATCGGCAAACGACAATTCCAGTACCGGGGTGTTCCTGTTCGATACACATAAAAACCAGGCGTTTTACTATCCACTCAACGGACTGGGCATCGGCAACAACGTTAGCAATACTATTCAATCCACACGCGCCAACATCCGTAACTATACGGTTGATAGTATCCAGCTATATCAAATATATAACACGCCTACCTGGGTAGCTATCTTCGTCCAAACAACGGATAGCGGCGACATCTATCAAGCGGTCGGTCTGGTAGATGCGCATAACCTGAACGGTGGCAACGTGCAGTTTGAAGCAAACCTCTCGCAAGGTCTGGTAGATTACCAGCAATGGCTCTCGCAACAAGGAACCGGAGGAGGTGCAACGCCCTCGGGCGGCACCACGCAAACGGTAACGGGCAAGGTGTTGCGCATCTCATCCGTAACGCAAGGGGCCAACACCATCTACTACGTCCAGATTCAGGGGCAAAGCATCATCTTTACCGCGAACCTGAGCCTTTCGCCCAAACTGCCGCTTGTCCAACCCGGCGATACCGTCACCGGAACCTACCTGAACACGGGAGGCACCCTGCAAAACTTCCAGACCTTCGACGACCTCACCATTAAACTTGGCGGCACTGGAGGGCCAGGGGGAACACCAACCCCTGGGCCAGGCGGCCCAACGCCAACTCCCGCGGTGACGCCGACGGCTAAACATTAAAGGAATGTGCCAGTCATTTCAGCAGAAAACCATATGGGCGGCAGAGCCGCCCATATGGTTTTCTGCTGAAATGACTGGCACATTCCTTCTATGCAAATTACCCATCTCGTGATATGATGCAGCAAGCACGTACAAACTACGAACAGCGTAGGAAGAGGGGTACGCGATGACCCATTATTTTACCCGCGAAGAGGCCGAGGCATTATTGCCAGAAATAACTATTGTGCTGCGCCAGATTCAGCAAAGCCGGAAAGCATTGCAGGAAGATGAAGAAGCTTTGAACACGCTCCGTATGCAGGCAATGGGTAATGGGCATCACTTGCATGAACGTATCATGATATTGCAGAAAGCGGTAGGCAAACATGCAAAAATGCTCCAGAAACTCCTGGTTGAACTTCACGCCTTTGGTTGCGAATTGAAAGACCCGGACATGGGTCTGATTGATTTTCTCAGCCAGCGCAATGACAGGGAAATCTACCTGTGCTGGTATCTGGGCGAGGAACGCATCAACTACTGGCACTACCTGCATACCGGTTTCGCGGGCCGCCAACCACTGGAATGACTACTATTCGAGAAGCTTTATCACAGGCCACACAACAATTCACGCTGGCTGGCCTACAGCATCCACGGCTGGATGCGCAAGTGTTGCTGGACCATGTTCTTGAAGTCGAGCGGGCCACCCTCTACACCTATCCCAATCGGCAACTGACACCGGAACAGGAGCAACGATTCATTGCGCTGGTTGCCCGGCGTGCGCGGGGTGAGCCAGTTGCCTATCTCACAGGCCATAGGGAGTTCTACAGTCTCGACTTTCTCGTAGATAACAGGGTACTGGTACCACGCCCGGAAACAGAACATCTCGTAGATGAAGCCCTCAAAATCATTCAAGGTATGCTTCAGGTCGGGCAACAACCGATTGTGGCCGATATCGGCACCGGTTCAGGCATCATTCCAATTACCTTAGCAGTGCAAGAACCTCGACTTCCCCATCTGTATGGCTGCGACATATCTCCTGACGCACTTGAAGTCGCACGCCTCAACTGTCAGCTTCATCACGTTGAGCAACAGATACGTCTGCTACAAGGCAACCTGCTAGACCCGCTACCGGAACCTGTGGACGTTTTGACCGCTAACCTGCCCTACATCGGTACCGACGAAATGAGCGGACTTGAGCGTGATGTGCGCGACTATGAGCCATATCTCGCGCTCTTTAGCGGCCCCCTGGGACTTGACCTGTTGCAACGCTTTCTGATAGATGCACAGCAACCCGGAAAACTCAAACCAGGAGCAATATTACTTTTAGAAATAGGCTACCAGCAACGAGAGCCACTAACGCAACTGCTACAAAATATATGGCCCTCAGCATCTTTTCGCTTTATGCAGGATTATGGTGGATACGACCGCCTGTTATACATCAACACATAGAAAGAGACATCATGCAAACATATGCTCACATCGGGATTGTCGTTCCCACAGTGATGGAACAGTTCCCATTGATAGAAATACTCGAACAAAAGACTGGGAAAGTTGCCGAGGTGCAGGAAAGGGACATCTGGCAATTTCATCATACGCAACTCGCGGAACTGCATATCACCATTATCCATAGCGGGCCTGGCATGGTTAACGCGGGAGCAGCAACCGAGGTGCTGATTCTCTATGAGCAACCACAGGCCATTCTCAATTATGGCATAGCGGGTTCTCATATCTCCGAGGCACTGCCGGGCGATCTCATCATCGCAACCAGCGTATGCGCACCGTTTAATGGCTATCTCCAGAATGGCGGCGTTCTCAATTCCGCTTTTGGCATTCGCTGGGATGATTCATTCGGCATGTCTTCACAACGTGCCACCTGGCGTTATCCCTTCCTGGCATGCGATACCGGTCTGGTCAGCGTAGCAATGCAAGCGGCAACAACGCTCATTGAGCAACATATGCCGGTCATTGTAGCGCCTCCAGGTACAGAAATACGTCCCGCACGTGTTTACAACGGAGTCATTTCTTCCGCAGATACCTACTGTCGTGACGAGGCAACGTTTGCCTACATTCGCGATACATTTGGCTCGCTGGGTGAAGATATGGAGAGCGCCGCCGTCGGGCAAATTTCCGCTCGACACGGTTTGCCGTTCGCCATTATACGCTGTCTCTCAAACAACGATATGCTGGAAGTGTTGACGAAGGAACGTAAACTAGCTATCTATCCAGAAATGGCGCGTCGCTGCGCTCAGGTCACAGCCCTGCTTTTGCACCTTTTGAGCGAGTAAAATGTACATCTCGGAATTCTGCGGGCGGCTTCAGAGGAGATACAAGATTTTGACAGGAGTCAGGCATCGGTGAGGAGATGCGTATCAATTATTTATGGCTCAATTAATTTCTTGATGGTCCCCATGAGAATATATAATTTTAATGGGGACTCTAAAGATCGTATAAACCCGTATCTTTCATAAAAATTTCTGGAACTCTCATCTTTCGCTTCAACCACAACCGCAAAAATAGCTATTTCTTTGCTTAGAAAATAAGCACGAGCTAAGGCATCAATTAACAGTTGTTCTCCTATCCTTTTACCCTGAAAAGTGATATCAACTGCAAACCTTCCTATTAACGCAGCCGGTAATGCTTCATATCTTGGTATTTTTTTCTTTATATCCTCAGTTAGATTACTTAATTGAATGGAGCAAGAACTTAACGTGTAATATCCACAAATCTTCGCAGAAGTTTTCTCACGGATTATATAAACAGCGGTAATCCCTTTTCTACTTTCCTGACCTGCCCTCTCTTTAATGTATCTATCAAGCTCATAAACACCACACCTAAAATCTTTGATTTGATGCTGCTTATTATCAAATAGCTCAGCGGTATAATTTGGATCCATATTACAGCTTGCCACACCCCTTAGCTTACCAAAATTTATAATGGCTCCAGATTAGAGATGTGAAGATACATCTCTTTTGTAGTTTTCAAACGCAGCTCTCAATTTGCTATTTGGCTCAGGAGGATTTAAGAGAGCATTCACAAACGCATGACTATCTTCAATCGTAAACTTAATAATTTGATGTTCACGTATTACTTCGTTTGCAGCTGCTTCCGCACTTCTCAATACAAATTCAGACAGTGAACAGCCCAGCAAGTCCGCTGCATATTGCAAAGACTTTTTTACCTCTGGGCTTACTCGGGCTTCTAAGCGTTCTTGTCTTGGTTGCTGATTATTCATTGTTAGATGTTGTGTAACCATTCCAGATTTTCCTCTTAAACAAAGTATACGGCAAATTGCCGTACATGTCAAGTCTTCTAATTTGCTGACAACCCTGTCAACCTGAATTGGCACAGCACGTTATTCATCATTTTTCGGGCTGTTTGCTAACAATAAGTTGCACCCATAACGTTCTGGCCGGGAAGGTAAAGGCAAAGAAATTCTCATAGATGTTCGGCAGACGGTTCGCCAGAAATTCGATAAGCAAGAGGCGGAAGAGACGCCCGAAGCCGATATGGCGCGGCCCAATTCTGAAACGAGTGCCGGAGAACCACGTATAACGTTCCTTATCTTCGGTATCGGCAAAATGCTCAAAGGTGCGGTATGTAAAAAAACGCACATGGGTAGGATCGCCAAAGGCACCAACACAGGTATAGTAGGGAACAATGACATCAATCACGGCATCTGCTTTGCACACACGATGCAGTTCCGCAAGCACATCACCCAGTGGAGTAATATGCTCAAGCACATGGTGAGCGTACACGGTATCAAACGTGTCGTCAGGAAACGGCAATTTTTCGCGCCCTAACTCAAGCACCACATCCACACCGGGCAGAGGAGTAATATCCAGCCCTATCGCACCCGGCATCTTGTGAACTCCGCAACCTATATGTAAAGTTTTTTTATCACCAACAGCATTATTCGCATCTCGCGTCACGGGAACGCTATCAGAATCGGTCATCTTCATATTCGCCTCCTGCGGCAATAGTATCATACTTATGAGGAACAGGATAGAGGATTCTCGAAAATAGCAAGAAAATGCTATCCTCGCCATGATGCTTAACGCTCTGTATAAACGATGAAACCGCCTGGGAGCGGGTAGCGTGCTATTACTAACCTGTGCTAACCTGAAGAAATATGTTAAAGGTGCTATGCGTTTGCGTTTTTCTTATTAGAGGTTTATAATCGGAATAATCAAACGGGCGTTGCATTGGTACAATAGTTTTTCTGTTTGAGCTAATGCATGAAGATGGAAATCGCCGTAGCAGGGAGCGTTCTTTATGGTACAAGCGAACATCATCGCCATTCAACTACTATTACTTGTCCCGCTCAATTTCCCCGGCGCTGGCATAATAGCATTGTTGATTGGTGGCGCATCTGCTTTTCTCCTCGCTTACTTACTTACCATTGCCATCCGAAAATTGAGCTATAAATTAGGCTGGCTTGACCAACCGTCGCCACGCCGTGTCCATACAAAAGCAGTTCCCCGCCTGGGAGGCATTGCCATTTTCATGGCTTTTGTGATTGCTTCTCTGCTCTTCTACGCGCCCGGCCTACCCGATCCGAAAGCGCAGAACAACGAAATCGTCATTTACTGGCTACTGATTGCAGCCGCGACCCTTATAGTCATTGTGCATGCCTATGATGATGTACGTGGCTTAAAGCCACTAACAAAACTGATAGCCCAGACTATCGCGGTACTCATTATCCTCGGCCCCTGGGATGGCGTCTTTCACGGCATCTTGCTCTTCACCTTCAACAATCCTTTTGGCGCAGCACATATGAGCGCGAATTTACCGTGGTATCGCGAACCAACCTTCCTCCTCTTTCTCCCACCGGCTACCATCTCGCAGCTTCCGGCTATCGGCTTTAGCGCCATACCCGCTGTGCTACTCACATGGTTCTGGACAGCCGGCATGATGAATACCGTCAACTGGATTGACGGCATGGATGGGTTAGCTACCGGCGTTGTCGGTATCACTGGCCTTTTCATCACACTCATCAGCTTCATGCTGGGCCAGCAAAGCATCGCCGTTCTCGCGGCAATTTTCACCGGCGCGACATTTGGCTTTTTGCCCCATAACTGGCATCCTGCCCGTATTTTTATGGGCGATAGCGGAGCCATGTTCCTGGGGCTGGGACTGGCCGTTCTCTCAATTATGGGCGGCGCGAAACTGGCGCTGGCGTTGATGGTGCTTGGCGTGCCAATTCTTGACGTTGCCATCGTGATTATCAACCGCATACGGCGCGGGCAATCCCCCGCACATTATGACAAGACGCACCTGCATCACCGCCTCATGGCAACTGGTCTGAGCGTCCGGCAAATTTGCTATGTCATCTACAGTGTAGCTATTGTGTTTGGTCTGCTGGCCCTCGGACTTTCCGGCATACACAACGCCCATCTTTATAAATTTATCGGCCTGGGGCTGGTTGGCATAACAATGGCCGTCCTCATTATCTGGATTGATTACCGCCAGCGCCAGCGTGGAGTACGTATCAAACTGGATGGGCCAGATAATGGTAATGGTAACGGCAATGGCGTCACCCACTATACCGGCAGTCTGCCTCACGATGAAATGAATATACAGAATCACGAACTTGAGCAACATTCACACATAGAGCCGTTAGAACAATCTAACACAGCTAACCTACCCAACAATGTCCGCCCTATCATTAAGTACGAATAAGCGGTAGTGAGAACAGCACGCGGGCCAATTCACCAGAGGCGAATTGGCCCGCGTGCTGTTCTCACTACCGCTTTACCCGATCACCATTGAATTCGAGCCATGAGCATGCGTCAGAGCTGCCTCCTCAACGAACAATCGCTTGAGAAAGTGACCGGTAAAGGATTGTTCGTTCTCGGCTACGTCTTCCGGTGTTCCCTGCGCGATAACCTGACCACCGGCGTCGCCTCCCTCTGGCCCCAGGTCAATCAGCCAGTCGGCGCTCTTGATGACATCCAGGTTGTGTTCAATCACCACAATCGTATTGCCAGCATCCACCAACCGCTGCAACACCTGAAGCAAACGCTCCACATCGGCAAAATGCAAACCCGTCGTTGGTTCATCGAGAATGTACATTGTGCGACCAGTAGCGCGGCGCGACAACTCCGTTGCCAGCTTGATACGCTGTGCCTCACC
>DATGJV010000128.1:0-3366 GCA_035295005.1 Ktedonobacteraceae bacterium
AGGCTGCATTGCGGAAGTCCGTTGAGTTTGAGGCAACTACAGTGGTACCGCGTATTGAACGCATCTACGAGGAACTCCTGCGACAGGATCATCGTTCTCAAAAGATTGGCTTTCCTGATAACAATGCCAATGCTAGTGAAACCCGGTATAAGCATACCTATCATTGAATGTAACGGGTAAGTTAAGAGGAAAAAATGACTATTACCGGGCCAATAGAAAACAAGAAATCTTTCGATAATGTGATTTGTCCTCGATGCGGTACCCGCATGCCATCTCACGCACTATTTTGTAGTGCGTGTGGTGAGACTATCAAAAAGGGGGGAAATGAGGAGGAAGCAGACACTAAAAAAAGTATAGCTTATGCACAGACGCAAGATGTTGATGCAACAGTGCGCCTCCCGCCTCTTTCACGAACCCAACGCAAGCATGTACAGGCGTACCTTTCGCTCAAAGATACTGGAACAACTGAGCAGGCAAATAAAGAGAGTTCCCTTCCTCAAAATGGAGATGCTCCAGCAATAAAGGATGCTGTGGGCCAGAAGCTGGTCGCCGACGAGACCCCTGGGCCTGCATCCAGGCCTGGCACAAGCATAACTCCGACAGGACCGCCATCTAAGGCATGGGGATGGCTCCCGCCACTCAGCTTGACGAGTGCCGCTGGCGTATTACTGGTTGCGCTGGCAGATAATGCAGGGCGTTTTGTGTTACCGTGGGCTGAACCTCTCTGGTGGTTCGGCCTATTAGTGCTTTTCCTGCCAATCGCATGGCGTCTCTTCTTGCAGAAGCCGACACGGCGAGAGCGCATCGCTCTCCTTGTTGTACTGGGGATGTCTCTCTATTTCGTCAAATTTTTACAATATCCGCTGTATTTCACCTACTTTGACGAACTTACACACACGCGAACTGTACATGATATCGCTTCGACAGGCCATCTGTTTCATGCAAATCCGGTTTTACCAATTAGCCCGTATTATCCAGGACTGGAGATTGTCACAAATGCCATAAGCAACTTGACTGGACTCTCTCTTTTTCCAACCGGAATTGTGTTGCTTGCCGTGGTGCGGTTGCTGTTTGTGCTAACCCTCTACCGGCTCTACGAGTACGTCAGTAACTCAGAGCAAGTGGCGGCGATTGCAACGCTGCTGTACGTAGCCAACCCAGGCTTCTTGTTTAATGATACTGAATTTGCCTATGAATCTCTCGCCTTACCGCTTGCGGTGTTTGTGGTGTTTGCGGTAGCTCGTTGTTATCCCAAATCCGCCAGTCGCGGTAAAGGATTGGTCATCGTAAGCTGCCTCGCACCTGGAGCAGTAGTGATGTCGCATCATGTAACATCGTTTGCGCTCGCGATATTTCTTCTTTTCTGGTCGGTGCTATCGCTGCTTCCCCGCGTGGCAGCAATTTTCCACCGTAACCGTTCTCCGCAAAATCAGCCAGGCCCCTTTGGCATAGCATTGCTTGCTCTCGTGCTGTGTGCTGTCTGGTTACAATACACGGGCGGGTTGGCAATAGGTTACTTGAGCCCGTACTTTGGAAACGCATCGCACCAGCTCGCGTTGATACTTGCCGGTGAAGAAGGAACGCGACAACTCTTCCATAGCGGCTCAGCATTCGTGCTGCCTCTGTGGGAGCGCGTGATGACAATTGCCTCGGTGATCTTACTCTTGCTGGGCTTGCCATTTGGCCTCCTGCACATCTGGCGGCGTTACCGGTCCAATATGACCGCGCTTGCGTTTGCCGGCATCGCCCTGGCATACCCGGCTAGCCTGGCTGTACGCTTGACTCCATCTGGGGGAGAAGTTTCTAATCGCTCATCAGAATTTGTGTTTTTGGGACTTGCATTCGCCCTGGCTATTGGAGCCGTGCGGTTCTGGGTATCCCGCCCTGCACGCTGGCAGCGTTCCGTACTGATCATAGTCGTTACAGGGATTATTTTTGTCGGTCAGGTGATTACTGGCAATGGACAACCCTGGTCCCTCCTGCCGGGTCCATACCTGGTAATTGCCGATGAACGTTCAGTTGAGCCGGAAGGCATAGCTGCGGCACAGTGGGCAGACTCGTACCTCGGCCCTGGACATCACGTCGCTACTGATCGCATCAATATGTTGCTCATGTCGGCATATGGAAACCAGTGGGTTATTACATCCTCAACCTCGGTCGCATCGGTGTTTACCTCTCCGCAATTTGGACCCACCGAGCAGACCATTCTACGCAACTATAGAATTCAGTATCTCGTTGTTGACCAGCGTCTCAGTACTGCATTGCCACGACTGGGCATCTATTTCAGTATGCCTGCATCTACCCCGGTACTCTATAACAGGCCGATTGATCGGGCGGCACTGACAAAATTTGATGATGTGGTAAATATAAGCCGGGTCTTTGATAGCGGCAATATCGTTGTCTATAGCGTAGAAGCACTGTATAACGGCCCTCCCCTTGCTTCTCACTGTATGCCTGCGCCACCAACGAACGCATCATCTTCTTTGCCAGAGCTCGGAAGGCTATATGCTGGCACTATTTTTGATATGTCAAAAAACCTGTCTACCGAGATGACCCTTGCAGGCATGTATCAGCAAGGAAATAGTCTCTGTGGTACATTCACCGGGCTCGATGGAACTGCACCCATAAAGGGAAGTATTACTCCTGAAGGCCATATTCAATTCGTAGCCCTGAACAGTGCAGGGCAAACGAAGCTCTCTTTCGATGGGTTTTTGAAGCCAAGTGGCATGCTCACTGGAAGTTTTTGCCGTCCAAAGGCAGGACATTGTAGCTCTTATGGTATCTGGAGTCTTTCTCCTACGACATAACACAGGGAGGCGGAACGTCCCATGAATCATAGATCACTTGATCTTTTCGCGGTAATCGCGATCACCCTTGTCGCGGTCATCCTGGTTTTATTGGTACCAGCTGATAACGTAGCTGGACGTATCTGGACGTTGCCACTTGTACTCCTGTTACCTGGTTATGCACTCACATCCACCCTGTTCGTTGAACAGACGCCTGGGGTTGTGGAACGTATCATCTTTAGTCTGGGTTTAAGCCTGGTGATCGTAGTACTTGGCGGGCTTGTCCTTAACTGGACACCAGCTGGCCTGAGAGCAGGATCGTGGATAGGATTCCTGAGTATTATTACCATTGGTGCCAGCGTGGTTGCCCTTATGCGCCGACGAGGGCAAGGCAGGTCTACTGCCAGATGGTCAGGAATTGGAAAATTTGGCTTCACTTTCCGTCAAGGGCTGCTGTTGGGCCTGGCTGCACTTATCGTCTGCACAGCAGTAGCTATATCCATCAGAGGAGCGCAACAGCAACCCCGCTCAGGATTTACACAGCTCTGGATTTTGCCGGTAAGTGGTGCCAACGCGAAGA
>DATGJV010000129.1:0-2938 GCA_035295005.1 Ktedonobacteraceae bacterium
ATCAACCTGCGCAATACGAACCGGCCCAATATGAAGAGCAACCCCAGGCGCAGTACCCCGAAGAACTGCCGCCAATGGAACAATAAATTAAGAGATGAGACATCCTCAATTTTTACGCGAGTAGATACGGTAGTGCGCTAGAATGGGAAGAGGACGGACGCCCGCAAGGGGCCCTACCCCGCTTCCACCCTTCCCCCGTCCCTACTATGTCCGATGCCGATGTCGCTCGGACATAGTAGGGATGGCGGCGGTGGGCGGATGGGTAGGGCCCCTTGCGGGCGTCCGTCCTCTTCTCCATATAGAATGCGGGATGCCTCATGTCCTTTATAACCCGAAAGCATACGGCAACAGGTCTGCTATCGAGAAATCGCGGTCGGAGCCGTCAATATAAATGACCGCGTTAGGCGCGAGGTCTGCCAGCCACTGGCGACAGGCACCGCAGGGAGTGCGCTCGTTAAGCGGTGCCTCTGGCGGCGCATCAATACAGGCAACCGCGACCTGTGTAACCTGTCCGGCACCATCTGAAATTGCCGCCGCCAGGGCCGAACGCTCCGCGCATAAGGTCAACCCATAACTCGAAATTTCGATATTGACGCCGGTATAGACCTTCCCGCCCGCGACAATGGCTGCCCCCACATGAAAATGCGAATAGGGACAATGCGCTTTTTGCGCGGTTGTGCGAGCTAACGCTAACAGTTCTTCTCTATCCATATTTGTGTTCCTCATTATTCTCTTCATTTTTGTACCAGACACGATGCCTTCATTCCTCGAACGCCAGCGCGAAAATAGCATGATCAAACTGACGGTACCACAATTTACTGCCGTCGCTTTTGTGCAAAGCATACAACGTCCCGGCAAAGTTTGAGGCAATATAGACTGTGGTATCACTGGCAAGAATAGTTGATCCCAGGTTAGGATAGCTAACGCACCAGATGATCTTTAGAATATAGCTACAGTGTAACATAGAAGGCAGCAAACTGGCATGAAAAAAGTAGAGACGTTGAGCGTTTATGAGCCAGATGAATAACTTTCCAGCCTGGAGTTACTGCCATGGATTTTTTAAACAACGTTAATACCATTGTATCTATTATCGCCGGGTGCGTTGCTATTGGAACCGCGATCGTGTCGGTTTTCGCGAAACGGCATACTGTACAGCGTACCATTGAAAATCCAGCCACGCCTGTGGAAATACGTATGCGACTGGAAGATCATTGGAGTGGAGCGGCTTTTTTCGCGAGGATAATTAGCGGCATTATTAGAGCGGGCCTCGTTGCTGTCTTCTCTACTATTGTGATCATCTTCATGATCAACTTTTTCTTCGCTTTCCAGACCTTTCTCCATGACATGGACACATTTATGAAGGCATCAAGTTACTCGCAAGCCCAGAGTGTCTTTTCACAGATGCTCTCGGTCATGGGGCAAATCTTCATGTTCTCCAACCCGGTGTCAGTTACGATAGGAGTGATTGTTGGATTATTGCTGGGAATACAAGCTGGGTTATCTACTGGAAACAGATATATGCCAGGAAAATTATACCGTATGTATAGCCCTCAATATGAATCGCAAAACCGTTATTAATTGAGGCTCTGCCGGTTTTTAGGGTTTCTGGTTCACCCTCAGCGTGGCCTTTAAATAAAAAGTGCAAATAGACTGGTATTTCGGCATGCCGAGTTACCAGGGATACGGGTACGTTAAAAATGGCCGATAATTACTATAGAATCGTCAGTAAAGGGGAACCAGTAGAAATGTCCCGAAGTACTAACCAATGTAGCCCATATTGTATCAAGATGTTACTGCCCCGTTGCCATACCGTTACTAGCAGTGAGAGTAAACTGAATAGGAAAGGCGCTTATTTTTTAGTACATCACATCTTTGTATTATCAATCAGGTTTGTAGGAGGACGCGAGTGAAAATCATGGTAGCGGACGATGACCGCGACATGGTAGATATGCTGAGCTACTGGCTCAAGGGGCATGGGTACGACGTGATTCGCGCATTTGATGGCGAACAGGCTATCAAACGTTGGCGCGAATCGCTGCCGGACCTCGTGATTCTTGACGTGCAGATGCCAAAGCTGGATGGCTTTGAGGTATGTCGCCAGATGCGCACCGAGACCAATTCAATGGTTATGATTCTTACCGCGCATGATCGTGAGGATGATGAGGTACGTGGGCTGGAGATGGGAGCCGACGATTATTTGCGTAAACCATTTACTCCGCGGCAGTTGCTCGCTCGTATAAAAGCCGTTATGCGTCGTTCAACGAGTTCGCGGGGAACATCCAATTCATCAGCCGTGACTGTTGGGCCAGTCACATTGGACGCGATGCGCCACGAAGTGACCAGAGATGGCACAAAAGTCCGACTCACGCCCACTGAAAGCCGTCTGCTTCACCTGCTTATCACACATACCGGCCAGGTGCTTACCACCGATATGATTATCGAGCGCGTCTGGGGCTATGATGAGGCGGGCGACTCAGGATTGGTGAAAACACATATTCGCCATCTGCGCCAGAAGGTTGAACCCGACCCAAATACCCCGCAATATATCATGACCGTACCGGGCGTTGGCTATACCTTTACCACTCCTATGACATTCGATTAGTGTGGCAGGAGGCAGAAAAACAGGGGGCAGTGAAGACAACCGCCTGGTTGTCTTCACTGCCCCCTGTTTTTTCTGCCTCCTGCTTCTTAACCATAATGCTGCCTTCTTAACCACACCTCAACACATTTTGCACATATTCACTCACCGCGTCAACGTATAATCAGTTGCGTGTGGTGAATTTCCCCACGAAAAAAGACAACAACGAGGGTAACAGGCGCTATGACCTACAAGAGGAGAGAGGTGGCAAGACATTCAACCACCTCTATTGAGACACTGGGAGGCGAACGCTGTACCTGTTTGCCACTTTCCTCATTGTTGCCTGTGCCACACAAAGAT
>DATGJV010000130.1:0-5384 GCA_035295005.1 Ktedonobacteraceae bacterium
AACGCATAGCTCTGCCTTTTGAGCATCTGCATCTCGTCATTATCCTGTAGCTGTTCAAGATAGCGCACGAAAAGGTGGGGATGATTCGATTGGTCAACATTGCCAAAGTCAACCCGAGCCTGTCCAGGTTCAGGTGTGTACATGTTCTGTGTCATAAGGACGCTCCCTTCACATAGAAAACGATAATATGCTTCATCCAGTTCAACAGGGAACACAAAGGGATAGAGAAATTGAAATGTGGGATATGCCGGGGTATGTGAAGCAGCGTCAAAGAGTTAGCGCACTAGAGACAGGCACACCGGTCTTGAAAGAAGGATAGGTGTATGACGCAGGTCACGCCCGCACGCATGTTGAAACACTTTGCGCCTCCTTTCAAACGATGCCAATTGCTCTAAGCAAAGCATCAATACGCCTTTTATTCGTGCCGATAGTCTGGATGGTAGGAATAATATACCACAGGTTATTCTGGTATGACAACAGGCATCTACATACTTTTAATAAGAACTCGCTATGACTGTGTTATAATTGGGTAAGGATGACAGCGAGAGGAGAAGATAAAGGATATCAAACCATGATGACCCCAGAAAATTCGCAAGCGCCAAAGGTGGGGGTATTGCTCATTCATGGATTGAATGGGGACCGGCATGATATGGAGGAGTTGGCTGATTTTCTGGAGTCGCATGGCATAATTACTGAGAATATGTTGTTGCCGGGGCATGGGACTCATGTGCGAGACCTGTTGCCGCTGGGCTGGTCGGATTGGGCGGCGGCGGTATATCGCGAATTGCGGACATTGAAGCAGCGTTGTGATGTGGTCTTTCTGGTGGGACATTCGTTGGGTGGTGCGCTGGCATTGCATGTCGCGGCACATGAAGAGGTGGGGGGAGTGGTTGCGATGTGCGCCCCGTTACACCTGCATCCATTGACCAGACATGTTGTGCGTATCGCCAAATATATTACGCCATTGTTGCCGACGGTGCGGGAAGATGTGCGCGACCCGCAAGCTCGCCGCCTCTATACTCGCGATGTCTACCGATGGACACCTATGCGTCCAGTAGAAAGCATGTTGCAGTTTTTGCCAATATTGCGCTCGGAGTTGCCGTGTATTTCTGTTCCGGCGCTGGTCATGACTTCCCTCTATGACCATGTGGTACCGGCCCGCGACGGACGTGAAATTTATCGCCTGCTCGGCTCACGAGAGAAACATCTTGTTACCTTTCACCGGTCATACCACGTTATAATGAAAGACCATGACCGCGATGAAGTATTTTTGAAAACGTATGCCTTTATTCGGCATCACACGAGCAACACACCATCACAGCATCTCGCTCCTCTTACTCGTGAGCAAAACGATGCTGATAAGACTGCTTAAACAGAGATACATCAAACTTGAATAACGGAGACTTTACACCGAAATTGACGCAACAAGTGAGTAATCCACCAGAGCAAAATTTACCCGATATTCCACAACCACCAGTGCCACGGGAACAAGTTTTCGCGAAAAGAAGGCTGATACCGTTCCTGGCGGTGCTTGGTATAGTGATTCTACTCTCTACGAGTCTCTTTGTCTGGACGATCTTACAACCACCGGTACAGGCAACAACTGTCGCCACGACTGGTACAGCGACGGTACCGCCAAATGGCACGCAGTCTCCAGGCAAAACGCCATCCCCTGCGGCAAGTCCAAGTCCAGCGTTGACGCCTACGCCGACAGCGACATCGCCACTTTCCACACCGAACAACGTCACGGTTCCTCCACTCCAGTTACCGGCAAATCACTCTGTGCTGTATGAACAGCAAAATGGCATCTATATGGTTTCTAGCAGTGGTAGCGGCACACCGCAGCAACTGACTGTCCCCGGATACGTGTACAACGAAGCCATTCGTCCGATATTGACCCCTTCCGGTCAACTGCTGTATAGCGGTTCCATGAATAATACTACCGGTATCTGGCTGACCGATATTTATAGCGGCGTCGCTACGCAGATTGCCGCATTCACTTCCGACCAGATCATTACTTCGATGGCATTGAGCAATGATGGCACCACGATTGCCTGGAGTATCGGGCCGTTGAGCGGAAACGGATTGGTTGACCTTTATGCAGGCCCACTGGATAGCCCCGTCAAGGTCTACGAACAATCGGCCACAAATTGCCCTTGCTTCCATGTATTCGGCTTTATGAATGGAACAGGCACCCAGGGAGATAGCACTCTTCTCCTTACGGACGATCTGCAAAGCCACGAAGCGAATCAGAATGGCTTATGGACATTTGACCTGACAAACCCGACCGCGGCACCCCAACAATTGCTGACTGAGGATGCCCAACAAGGCCCACTGGCCCTGGCACCCTATAGCAACGTCTTGTTATACTCTTCCAGTGAAGGTGTCGCGCCTGTTCCTACAGACGGTTCTGTTCCTGACTATGTGGCAACTTTGTACTATGCCAACAGCCTGGATGTCACAACACTCAGCGGCCAACCGGTAACGTTAGGGCCAACGCGAGTCATTTTGCCGGAACAGCACAATCTCAGGAATAGCGCGGATTATCACTGGGTCACAACTCCGATCTTTACGATGGATGGTCATGCCATTATCTACGTAGAGTTCAATAGCGCGTCACAACCACCATATGATCGTACCAGCGCCATTTTTGAGGCACAAATCAACGGATCTGGCAAAAGTCTTTCTGTCGGCAGCCCCCACCTTTTGGCAACCGCTACTGCTCAATTGATCGAACTGGGTCCCTGGTTCAACAACCATGTTCTGACATTTTATGGAGATGGCAATCTCTACGCTCTGGATATCCAGACAGGGGCTGTCGCATCTATCGCTCAAACAGGATCAGGGGCGTATGCGCGTATTATCGCTGTGACGGGCCTCGGCCAGGTATAAACAGTCTGCTCTACCTTATAACATACACATACCATCAGACAAATTGCTGATTATTGCACATTTCGATAGCTCTGGTCACATAATAGAGGACATGCTAGAGGGTCGTTACTGGTAAAACAATGCCAAATTCGAAGCGTCCCTCGCTGTGAATTACCGGAAGGCATGAGATTTAACATATCCTTTACTTTTATTTAATGCTGAATGGGTATGGTTGTATTGGATAGGTAGATTTACCTACCAATACAACGTTATTTTCAGCAGAAAGTAGAGGCATGTATGTCTTCAGCCAGATTCCCGGTACAATGGATGAAGCGCCATTACCTGGCATATTTGTTTTCAATGGTCGCTATACTTGCACTTATTGTATCGGCATGTTCATCTTCACCCGGCACTACTTCAACTTCAAGCGACACCAGTTCAGGTACGCAGAACCAGGGTCCAGGCGCACTGGGACTGGCGGCACTCCCAGGATACACCGTCACACTCTTTGCACGGCGTCCAGCTACCAGTACCGCGCCTGATGCTGTTGTTGTGGATGGGAACCACGTTTTTATTGATTACCAGAATGTCACAGCAAAAGATTGTACAGATACGAATACGAGTACCATTATCGAGTACAATATGAATGGTAGCCAGGTAAAGACATTTAGCGTCGCGGGCCATAGCGATGGTATGCGTGTTGACCCATCAACTGGCTTGCTCTGGATCTCTTCCTGTGAAGATGGGAATGCGAAGTTTTTCACGATTGATACGACAAGCGGCACTATTACCCCGTACACATTTTCAGCCGCGCCACATGGCGGGGGCTATGACGATATGTACTTCGTCAACGGTACTGCGTTTATCGCAGCCTCAAATCCGAACGTAAATTCGGCAGGTGTAAATGTCTTTCCCGCTATTGACAAGATCACATTGAGCAATGGAAAGGCAGTATTGACACCTATCTTAATGGGTAACGCAACGGCAACCGACCTGACGACGAACAAACAAGTAACATTAAACGAAATAGACCCTGATTCAATGACAGTGGATGCAAAAGGACAACTGGTGCTGGTAAACCAGGCTGGCAATGAACTGGTCTTTTTGAAGAATCCCGGTACACCTCAGCAGCAAGTCTCTCGTGTGCCTGTTGGCGATTCGTTGGACGATACCGTCTGGGCGACTTCAACTTCGGGACGTTTGTTGGTCGTTGATGCTTCAGGGAATACAGTATGGATTAGCGCCCCTCAATTTACACCAGGGACAGTCTATACGGAAGCTCCCAGCGATTCTGGCACAGCCGGCTTCGTCGGCGTGGTTGATCTTTCTACTGGTATCGTCACTCCTGTCGTGATTGGGTTCGGTAGCCCCTCTGGTATGCTCTTCGTGCCGAATAGCTAAAGTCATTCATCCATAGCAACATACAGGCCATCTTGCTCCGCAAGATGGCCTGTATGTTGCTATGGATGAATGATTGTCTTGCCTTATGGCTTCAGTTAAAGCATCAATGATTGTGCCTGCTCAAGTTGCGCAAGGGGACGCCAGAAAGTGAGGAAGGTGCGTTCAACGCCCAGTTGTTCCCACAGGGTCAACTTTTCAGCAATATTTTCAGGCCAGTCCCAGACAAAGGCCGATAATGCGACGTCTCTTTGCGATGTTTGAATTTCCTGACGGGCAAACTGTATGATCTCGTCGTCGGCATAGACGTTGATTTCATCTGCATACTCAATGGCACTGCGTATCAAGCGACGTGAATTGCCGACTCCAACCACGACACGCACGGGGTTCGGCGGGATGGGGGTTGAGGCTGCTTTGTTCAAGTGCAGATGTTCACCGTCAAAGGTAACTTGTTCGCCCTGCCATATCTGGCGTAGAACCAGTATCGTTTCCCGCAGACCGCTAATACGTGCAGAAGCATCGGGAATTGCCAGGCCCCATGCTCGCATCTCCTCGAAGTAATCGCCCGCGCCGATGCCCAGTTCAAAACGTCCTCCACTGAGAATGGAGAGCGTTGAAATCTCTTTCGCCAGCACCCCTGGCAAGTAATTCATACGATCAATCACCATCGGCACAAGATGGATGCGTGACGTCGCCATTGCCAGTGCGCCGTAGGCAGCCCAGCCACAGATGTACGGCCATTCAAGTTTGTCAGCATGATAGTGGTCGAGAAATCCAACCGAGTCAAAGCCAAGTTCTTCTGCCTGCTGTGCTGCGGCAACCATTGCCGCCCAATCGCCTGTTGGCCCAATATTTACTCCGATACGCATGCGATATTTCTCCCCTCATATATTTACGAAACATTCTTTCCTGATATTTTACTCTTCCATTCATGTCATCCTCTGTCATAATTGCTATGAGAAGTCCGCAACAGCCAGAGGGCTACGACGCCCGCGAGAAAGTAGAACGCGCCCATCGCATACATCATGCTTATCACACCCAACTGGTTGGCGAATCCACTTGAGACGCCCAGACCAATCAGCAAGAGCAGGGTATTATTCGTGCTATACGCGCCA
>DATGJV010000131.1:0-7998 GCA_035295005.1 Ktedonobacteraceae bacterium
TAGACGCCGGGGTACCATTCTTGGTATGGAAAGCCGTGGGACGATGTATGTGGTGCGGGGACATGTTCCTCTTGCCGAAATGTTCGGCTACGTGAACGACCTCCGTTCTATGACCAGCGGTCGCGCTAGCTACTCTATGGAGTTCGCGCATTACGATCCAGTACCGAAAAATATCGCCGACGAAATCATCGCGAAAGCCAGCCGGTAATGCTGGTAACAACTCCCGTAGGGGCCGATTTATCGCGCCCACCGCCGATTTATCGGCAGTGACCACGAGGCCGATAAATCGGCGGTGGGCGCGATCAATCGGCCCCTACAGAGGTGAAGGGACTCGGAGCCGAAATCAGGGCAGAGGCCGACCGAGTGGTTCTATCATTTTGTGTGAAATTCATCCACGTGGATGAATCATTGGTAATTATTAACATGAAAAGTGCCATAGCAAGAGTGCAGTCCCTGACGCACAAACGTTTGCACTGAGCACTGTTTACGAAGAGGAACATACATGGCGAAGAAGAAATTTGAGCGCACGAAACCGCATGTGAATGTGGGGACGATTGGTCACATTGACCACGGCAAAACGACGTTGACGGCGGCGATCACCAAAGTGCTAGCCAACGCCAAGATGGCGAACTACATCGCCTTTGACCAGATTGACAAAGCACCCGAGGAGCGCGAACGCGGCATCACCATCGCGATTGCCCACGTGGAGTACGAGACGGAGAAACGGCACTACGCGCACGTGGACTGCCCCGGACACGCCGACTATATCAAAAACATGATCACCGGTGCGGCGCAGATGGACGGGGCCATCCTGGTGGTGAGCGCCCCCGACGGCCCCATGCCGCAGACCCGCGAGCATATCCTGCTGGCCCGGCAGGTGGAAGTGCCCGCGATGGTGGTCTTCCTCAATAAAGTCGACATGATGGACGACGAAGAATTGCTGGAGTTGGTCGAGTTGGAAGTGCGCGAACTCTTGAGCAAGAACCAGTTTCCCGGCGACGACGTGCCGGTCATTCGTGGCTCGGCGCTCAAAGCGTTGGAGAGCAAAGGCGACCTCTCGCGCAGTGACCCGGAAGCCGCCTGCATCTGGGCGTTGATGGACGCGGTGGACAGCTACATTCCCACCCCGGAGCGCGCCACCGACAAGCCGTTCTTGATGCCGGTGGAGGATGTCTTCGGCATTAAGGGCCGGGGCACCGTTGCCACCGGACGCATCGAGCGCGGACTGATCAAAGTGGGGGAGCCGGTGGAGATTGTGGGCATGAAGGACGAGACGCGCACGGTGGTCGTGACTGGCGTGGAGATGTTTCAGAAGACGCTGGATCAGGGCATGGCCGGGGACAACGTGGGCTGTTTGTTGCGTGGGGTGGAGCGCACCGACATCGAGCGCGGCCAGGTGCTGGCGAAACCGGGGTCAATCAAGCCGCACAAGACGTTCCAGGCACAAGTCTATGTGCTGTCCAAAGAAGAGGGCGGCCGACACACGCCGTTCTTCAACGGCTACCGTCCGCAGTTTTATGTGCGCACGACCGATGTGACCGGAGCCATCCGTTTGCCCGAAGGGGTAGAGATGGTGATGCCGGGGGACAACATCGAGATGACGGTCGAACTGATCCAGCCGGTGGCGATGGAAGAAGGCGTGACCTTTGCCATTCGCGAAGGCGGACGCACTGTCGGCGCGGGCATCTGTGTCAAAATCGAACGCTAATCTGTAGGGGCCGCATGGATGCCGCCCTTAAAATGCCCTGTGCGGGGTGGGAAAATGTAAAATTTCCCACCTGCCGTGCGTGATACATTACGTCCACCCCCGTTTTAGACGGGTTTCTATCGCACGGGATACGAGGGCGGCATACATGATGCCCCTACATGAACGGAGAAAATTGCATGGCAAGTAAAGGAAAAGAGAACCGCATCGTTGTGACGCTGGCTTGCACTGTGTGTAAGCAGAGGAACTACACAACCTCAAAGAACAAGAAGAACAACGCTGAGCGGCTTGAACTGAGGAAGTTTTGCCCCAGTCCTTCTTGTCGGATCCAGAGAGCGCATCGTGAAACCAAGTAGATTACAGGTAGACCGGACACCCGCGAGGGCGTCCCTACATGTAGTGACATTCACAAAAAATGTCAGGCTACGATCGAGAAAGGTTGAACGTGGCAAATAAAATGGCCGACAAAAAGAAAAATGCTAGCCAGGATCAATTGGTGGCACCGAAACCAAAGTCTCGTAACAGTAATGTTGAAACCGGGGCAAACAAAACGGTCAAGCCAGTAACGCGGGAGCGAAAAGTGCAGGAGAGCAAACCGGTGCGACGCGATACAAAAAAGCCATCGTTGCTGATGCGTTTGCGCGGCAATCGGTTCGCACGTTTTGTCCTTGATTCCTATTATGAACTGCGCCATAAGGTCACCTGGCCTACTTTTGTGGAAGCACGCAATATGACTGTGATTGTTATCTTGCTCTCCGCAGCGGTTGGTGCGGTGATAGCTGCCGTAGACTATGGGCTTTTCGCGCTATTCAAGCTGTTAAGCGGCATTTAGTTCTGCTCTCCAGGCAGCATGAAGGGGAAAGCCGTGGTTACTGAACATACCAATGATACTGACATAGCCAGTGCTGATGTCACGGCTAATGAGACGGCGCAGCAAAAGGATGGGCAGCGTGAATGGTTCGCCATCCATACCTATTCCGGCTACGAAAATAAAGTAAAGAGCCATCTCGAAGCTCGTATTGCCTCAATGGATATGCGAAACAAGATATTTCGCGTCATTGTGCCAATGGAGGAAGAGGTGGAAATTAAGCAAGGGCAGCGGCGTACAGTGCAACGCAAAGTCTTTCCCGGTTATGTACTGGTGGAGATGGTCATGAGCGACGAGGCCTGGTATGTTGTGCGTAACACACCTGGCGTCACAAGCTTTGTTGGGTCCGGTACCCGTCCTGTACCTTTGCAGGAACATGAAGTTAAAGCTATTCTCAAGCAGGTCACGAAGGAAACCGATAAGCCAAAAGCAAAAATCAGTTTCGCCAAAGGCCAGAGTGTGCGTGTCATTGATGGTCCGTTCACCGAGTTTATTGGCACCGTGAGCGAGATTAATATGGACCGCAATAAAGTCACCGTCCTGGTCTCATTTTTCGGACGTGAGACACCGGTGGTATTGGATTTCCTCCAGGTTGAGAAAATCTAAGCAAAGCAACTATTGTATCTGAGGAGTTTGAAAACAGTTATGGCAAAGCGTATCAAAGCTGTAGTGAAGCTACAGATTCCAGCCGGGAAGGCGAACCCTGCTCCCCCGATTGGTACCGCGCTTGGTCCCCAGGGCGTCAACATCATGGCGTTCTGCAAGGAATACAATGCGCGTACTCAGGATCAGGTGGGTATGGTCATTCCGGCGGAAATCACCATTTACGAAGACCGTTCATTCACATTTATCACAAAAACGCCGCCAGTACCCGATCTGTTGAAGAAGGCGGCCAGTGTTGACAAGGGGTCTGCTATCCCGAACAAGACAAAAGTCGGGTCAATTAACCGCACCCAGTTGCGCGAGATCGCCGAACTCAAGATGAAAGACCTCAACGTCATTGATATCGAAGGCGCTGAGCGTATGGTCGAAGGTACGGCACGCAGTATGGGTATCACCATCAGTTAATCAGTGAACTGGTGAATCAGCTACATAAATGAAGGATTGCCCGTGAGTCACTGAGGTTATCCTGCCACAAGGAGGGCGCACACATATGCCACAACATGGCAAAAAATATCTCGATGCGGAAAAGCAAATAGATAGCGAAAAACTCTATCAGCCAGAAGAAGCTGTTACACTCCTCAAAAAGATCAACTATGTCAAATTCGACCCCACGGTCGAGATTCATATGAAGCTCGGTGTTGACCCACGTCACGCCGACCAGATGGTGCGCGGCGTTGCGATGCTGCCTGCTGGTACCGGGAAAGAAGTGAAAGTGCTGGTCTTTACACAGGGCGAGAAAGCCAATGAGGCCGAGTCGGCTGGCGCGGATTTCGTCGGCCTTGATGACCTCATCAAACAGATTGAAGGCGACTGGTTCGGCTTCGATGTCGCAATCGCCACACCCGATGTCATGGGTAAAGTCGGGCGTCTCGGTAAGAAATTAGGTCCCCGCGGCTTGATGCCCAGCCCAAAAGCTGGTACAATCACCTTTGACCTCACAAAAACTATTCGCGAGGTCAAGTCCGGTCGTGTCGAGTTCAGGGTGGATAAAACGGCACTGCTGCACATCCCCGCTGGCAAACTGTCATTCAACGATGATGCGTTGATGTCCAATATTGCCTCCGTGATTGATGCTGTAGTACGCGCCCGCCCAACCGGGGCGAAAGGTACTTATGTCAAAAGCGTAGTACTTTCGTCCACCATGTCACCCAGCATCCGCCTGGATATCCCGGCGGCCCTGGCACTGAAACCATAACAAAATACAACTAAATACATAGAGAGCAACCGAAGACAGCAAGTATGCTGAAAAAGCATGTAAATGGCTCATGACGAGTCGGCTTGCCGAGGGATTATTCACTTCTACCAGCATTAATAGGCTATGAAAACCATTGCATATGCTGTACTGAAGCAAGAATGAGATACACCCTTGTGACCTTCGGTGAGATACCGGAGGTCACTTCTTTTATACTTTGTGGATTTTCCCGGAAAGGAGGGAGCATTCATGCCTACACAGGCAAAGGCAGAGAAACTTGACGCACTGACCGAAAAGTTGCAGCGGGCCACCGTCACAATCCTTGTGCAGACGCAAGGTCTGAACGTCAAGGATATGAACGAGTTGCGCAATAAGATGCGTGCTGCGAAAATAGATTTCCAGATTGCCAAGAATACGCTCTTGCGCATCGCAACCGAGCGTAGCAATATGAACGAACTGGATACCAGCATTTTTAATGGTCAGACCGCCATTGCACTTGGCTACGAAGATGAAGTAGCCACCGCGAAAGCTGTAACCGACTACACGCGCACATCTAAAATAGCCGTTCTCAAATCGGGTATTATGGGTGGTCACGCGCTGACCGCCGAGCAGGTAGAAAATCTGGCGAAGATACCTGGTGGCAAGAACTACGCGAAAGCGCAAGTTGTAGGTACCATCCAGGGGCCGCTGGCCTCAACCTATGGTTTATTGACCGCGCCATTGCGCGACCTGTGCTACGTATTGCAAGCGCACGCCGAACAGTTGAACGGCGGCGCAGCCGAACAACCGAGTGAATCTGAGTAATTAATTAGGAGGAACATATCCATGTCCGTAGAATCCATCATCGCCGATATCGAGCAATTGAACGTTCTTGACCTTGTACAGTTGACCAGGCAGCTCCAGGAGAAGTGGGGCGTCAGCGCCGCTCCCGTCGCCGCTCAGGCTGGCCCCGCGGTTGCCGCCGAAGCGGCCCCTGCCGCCGCTCCCGTGGAAGAGCAGACCGAGTTTGATGCCATTCTGAGCGAAGTTGGTCCCAACAAGATCAACGTCATCAAAGTCGTCCGTGAACTCACCGGTCTCGGCCTGAAAGAGGCCAAAGCCGTTGTTGACGAGGCCCCCAAAGCCATTAAAGAAGCCGTCTCCAAAGAAGAGGCCCAGAAAATCGCCGACAAAATGGCCGAAGTTGGTGCCAAAGTCACCATTAAATAATGAAGATAATCGTTCAATATTCCGCTTGCATGCAATGCAAGCGGAATATTGAACGATTATCTTCATGACTAAAGGCGTAGTTTATTGCGCCATACCATGTGGCATGCTATAATGCCAGCATGTGGTTTTCTTTTCACAACTTCACGTTGAAAGGTAGGTGAAGAACAAATTGGCTTTAACTGTTGAAGAAAAGGCGGAAATCATCGGAGATTCCCGCGTTCATGAAACGGATACCGGCTCCCCGGAAGTCCAGGTATCCATTTTGACACGACGTATCAATCAAATGACCGAGCATATGAAACTGCATAAGCACGACCTGCATTCTCGTCGCGGCCTGTTGCTCATGGTCGGCCAGCGCAGACGGTTGCTCGCGTATCTAAGTAAGAAAAGCCCTGACCGTTATCGCGCATTGATTGCACGCCTCGGTCTGCGCCACTAATGTTGCATCCGGCCTTCGGGTCGGATGAAGATTGTAACAAACAATCAACTAGATAATAAGAGATTGTGCTGGATGCGGTCGACGTTATTGATTATGGCCTATATCGCACAGGCCGAGGACGACTTGCATGCGACCGCCGCTCCATCTCCCTCTATTCTTCCGCAGATGACCAGTGCAGCGCGTTGAAAAGAGATTGAACCTACAAACCCGGTCGGCGAACGTTAGAGAACAGAACGAAACAGAAAAGACGAGATGCAGAAGTGTTCCCCCACACTTTCTGAGGATGAAGCAGGATTGAAACATGGAAGCCACGTAAAAGAGATGTTGTGACACCCGGCCATACGCACTGGTCTGAAATCTAAGTGGCATGGGTGAACGTGGCAACAACAACACTTGAACAATTGAATAGACAACGTAGTTACGTAATTATGGGGTGATTTTAGTCGGAGGAAATATGATTCACCGTCAAGAAGCTGTCATCGGTGGCCGTGTCATGAGTATTGAGACCGGTCGCGTGGCAGAACAAGCCAGTGGCGCTGTGTTAGTGCGCTATGGCGATACCGTTATCCTGGCAACTGTGGTTGGCAGCGATGAGCCTCGTGAAGGCATTGACTTTTTCCCTTTAACCGTTGATGTAGAAGAACGTATGTATGCCGCGGGTAAAATCCCCGGTGGGTTTATTAAACGCGAAGGCCGAGCCTCAGAACACGCCATTCTCGCCTGTCGTCTCGCAGATCGTCCTCTCCGTCCTCTTTTCCCGAAGGGCTACCGCAATGATGTACAGATTGTCATTACGGTGCTGTCAGCAGATCAGGAAAACGACTCCGATATTCTTGGTATCGTTGGTGCCTCGGCGGCACTTACGGTCTCAGATATTCCCTTCTCTGGCCCCGTCGGCGCTGTGCGCGTCGGGTATATTGATGATCAGCTGGTTGTCAACCCGCTTGAGTCACAGATGCCGGAGAGCAGGCTTGACCTCGCTATCGCCGGTACATCCGACGCGGTAATGATGGTCGAGGCTGGCGCGAAAGAACTGCCCGAAGATGTCATGTTGGAGGCGGTACGTTTCGGACACGAGACCATGCAGGACATCATCAAAATGCAGGAGAAGCTGGCGCAGGCTGTGAATAAAGCCAAGCGTCCATTTACTCCCGCTCCTGTTGACGAAGCGTTGAAGAGCAAAGTGGCGGAATTTGTACGCCCTCGTTTTGATGCCGCCGTCAACCATCCCAACAAGGCCGCTCGCTCAACCGCGTTAAGCCAGGTGCAGGAAGATTTGATCACAACGGTTGGCGCGGAATTCCCTGATCGCTTGAAAGATATTATCGCGTTCTACGAAAAAGAACTCAAAGCATATGTTCGCAATAATATTCTCGATAACAGCGCACGCCCTGATGGCCGCGACCTCACTACTATTCGCCCCATCAGTTGCGAAGTGGGCCTCTTGCCGCGCACACATGGCTCAGCCATCTTCACTCGCGGACAGACCCAGATATTGAGCGTTGTCACGCTTGGCTCACCCGGCGAAGAGCAGATACTCGACGGGCTGGGTACCAGCGAAAATAAGCGTTTCATGCACCACTACAACTTCCCACCGTATTCAACCGGTGAGAGCAAACCTTTGCGTGGCCCCGGTCGCCGCGAAATTGGTCACGGTGCCCTTGTGGAACGAGCCGTCGCCGCCGTTATCCCCGCGAAAAGTGAGTTCCCGTATGCTATTCGCATCGTTTCCGATGTCCTGTCATCCAATGGCTCATCTTCAATGGGCTCCGTCTGCGGCTCAACGCTCGCACTAATGGAGGCTGGCGTACCTATTCATGCCCCGGTTGCCGGTGTAGCGATGGGCCTCATCACAGGTGAGGGCGAGCGTGCCGGTAAATGGGCTGTCTTATCCGATATCCAGGGGATCGAAGATGCTCTGG
>DATGJV010000132.1:0-8234 GCA_035295005.1 Ktedonobacteraceae bacterium
TACCCGGCGATGTGCGCCTGCCTGGAGATATGACGGGCAAGCAGGTCATCAACTACTTCTCGCGCTTGCAGGGACGCGAACCCGTTATGCTCGACGAACTCGTGGCACGTTTCGACGTGGAGATGAAACGTCCGCTCAAAGGATACTCAAAAGGCATGCGCCAGAAGATTGGCATCGTGCTTGCCTTCATGTGCAATCCCGACGTACTGATTCTCGACGAACCCACCTCTGGCCTCGACCCGCTCTTGCAGCGAGCTTTCAACGAGTTTTTGCTGGAGGAACAGGCACGCGGCAAGACTATCTTCATGAGTTCGCACATCATGAGCGATGTGGAGAAGATTTGCCAGCGCGTCGCCGTCATTCGCAAAGGCGAGCTTGTCACGCTTGAAACGGTAGAAGCTTTGCGCGAAAAAGCCGGGTACCGTGTGATAGTCGAGTTTGGCGACACAGTAACGCAAGACGAACTGGTACGCATCCCCGGCGTGAGCATGGTTCGACAGACCAACAGTCACTACCAGTTCAACATCAGCGGCACGATGGATCCGCTCATCAAGGCGCTCAGCACGCATGAAGTCCTGCGTCTGCAAGCGGAAGAGGCACCATTAGAAGAGGTCTTCCTGAAATTTTATGAGAATACAGGAAATACAGGCAACCTCGAAACGGAAGATAAAACGTCCGTAGGAACGCTGTAAGACGGCGTTTGTGCGAAAGGATATATGACAATGGCAACAACAAGCATTACAAAAAACATAGCGGCACCGAAAAAACGGGCGGAGGGTCTGGCAATCGCATTCCGCGCACTCGTGACCGCGAAAACGCCACTGGGAGCGGGTGCATTCTACGCGCTGTTTATCGCGTTGATAGTAGGCTTAATCTATCCAGCCCTGAGTAGTGTGAACTTTAGCTCGTACCTGACATCCAATGCAGTTGCGGGTTTAGTTGGCGCGAAGCTGCAAAATGCCAACAGCTTCGCGGCATTGATGGCCCTTGAACTCTATGGGTCGTTCTATGGTCTGTTGTTTGGCGGCATCATCGCCTATATCGCGGGTTCGGCTCTACCGGCAACTATTGAGAACGGCACAATTGACCTTGCCCTTTCGCGTCCCATCAGTCGCACGCGCTACTACCTGGAACTGTGGCTGAGCGTCAACCTGGGCGGCCTCATCATGGCAGTGCTATCAGCGTTCGCGGTCTGGCTCAGCTCGCTCTTCGTCTCAAACGCGAATATAGATTGGGGCTGGCTCGTCATCACGCAGTTGATCGAGTTCGCCTTCTTATTCATGGCAACCGGCATCGGTATGCTGTTTGGTTCGTTTATGAATGCCAGTCGTGCCGCTGGAGGTGCAGCCGTCGGCATTATTGGCCTCGCCTACCTGATGAACACCACGGGCAACCTGGCAGATAAACTGAACTGGATGCTCAACATTGAGCCATTCCACTATACGCAGGGTATACAGGCACTTGCCGAACACAGCATCACTGGTTGGTATCCCTGGGTACTCGTCATTGCCGGTCTTGTCTGTGGCGTTGTGGGATTGGTGGTGTTTCAACGACGGGACCTACCAACGACGTAGTTACACTGAGCAGGTCTTGCAATTCATTCCAGGCATAGGCCAGAGGGTTTTGTTTGTACCCGTATTCGCCGGGGCGTACCTCGATAGTAAGATTACCAATTGTTGGTATCCATGAGGTGCGCCCCACTCTCTTTACAAGGCGCTCACGCTCCACGTATCGTAAATAACCAGTTACCAGCTTGCGTGCGCTACGTGTATGCAGCAACTGCTCATCCACAAATCGTCCAGCTTGAGCCAGCATGCTCGCCTGTTGCTCTACACTCCTCGTCACATCGTTCAGCGTGAATTCCAGCATCCCTGTCCTGCTGGCTTGTACCAGAAAACCACTGGCAAGTTGTGTGCAGGTAAAATGCATATGCAGCCGCCATGCATTGCTCAGTTGCTCATCCAGCGCGTGTTGCGGTAACAAAGGGGCATGCCCAATAACGGGAGCGACATCAACAAAAATGCCTGAACGCCGGGTTGTCATGAAATCATAGCTAATGCAAACCGGGACTATACACAACGCCGGAGGGCAATCGCGTACAAAGCGATGGGCCGAAGCCGTCACCTTGCCTGTATGCCCATCTGACGAAATTCCTCCTTCCGGTGCGCCCCACAATGAGCCACCATCATGAATATACCGGGCGATATTCGCCAGTTCCTGTCGTGTTTCCGCCATCACAAAACGTTTCATCTGACCACGGAGCGGCTCGCGAAAAATATCAACGCTCTGCCATGCTTGCAATGGTTGCTGGTAACGCCACGAGAGCAGGTGAGAAAGATGTTGCTCTTTTGCCTGTCCATCATGCCCACCGTGATACTTCACTACTTGCTGCAAAAATGCCGGAGTTAGCGCATTTTCAATCACTTCATCGCCACCTACTACCAACGCATCACGTATCCACACCTCGGCAGGACGCATATGTACATTTTCCAGTGGGAATACGCCCAATCCGCGTAAAATATCTGCCAATGGAATGAGCCGCACAAAACGAGCAAACCAGCGCGGTCGCTGCACAATTCGTGCTAAAAAGCCCTGTGAGAACGCATCGCTGCGCATTGCGAATCGCACGTCCCTGGTTAGCGCACGCCAGCCACGATGTCCCAGCACTATCGGAATCTCCACCATTGGATCAAGATCGCGCCGATGGCACATTGCGAAATATACGGGTCGTATTCCGGTGTCGTTCTCCAATCCATGCACTTCTACCCGGTGAAACACATTGACAGCGATCCAGAAGGCACTCGCCAACACTACCCGGCTGATTGCGCTCAGCGCTGATTTGAGGTACTTCAAAAGCATGGCTCCTTCTCACGCTCCCGCTCGCGAGAGGAAAAACATTGTCTACTAGATTCCTACCACAAAGTAATGATAGTTGGCAAAAAATCATGCACAGATATAATAATGAACGCTTGACGTTTGCAAAACAGTATGGTTCAATTATAACAAATTTTCTAATTCGCGCATAAAGAAAGCACCAATCATGACCACACTTACACCCTGGGCAGATACTATCAACGCCGCTATAGCCTACCTCAGCAACTCCGACCCGGTGATGGCGCATGCCATCGAACGCGTTGGGCCTTGTATGCTTACCCCGAATCCAAATATTTTTGAGGCGCTGGTGGATGCCATCATCTCGCAACAAATCTCCGTGAAAGCCGCAGATGCCATTGTGGCGCGGGTACGTGCCGCGGCACCGGATGGTTTGATTACGCCGGAATCGCTGCTATTGCTTGACCACGACGCGCTACGAGCGGCGGGGCTTTCGACCCCAAAGGCACGCTATGTACGTGACCTGACTGAGAAAATTACGGGTGGACAACTCGACCTGGCGCAATTGGAGCATCTACCTGACGAAGAGGTAATCGAGAAACTCATCGCGGTCAAGGGTATTGGACGCTGGACTGCTGAAATGATTCTCATTTTTTCGTTGAGTCGGCCAGATGTGCTACCTGTGGATGACCTGGGGTTTGTCGAAGGCGTGCGCGAGTCTTATGGGCTACCAGAGCGACCCACACGCAAAGAGATGCAAGAGCGCGGCGAACAGTGGCGTCCGTATCGCACCTTCGCTACATGGTACATGTGGGGCGTGCGCCGCCTCTCACAGCGCAACGAACGCGCACGAACCCGCATCGTTTCTTTGTGAGTTGCGTTGCCAGTGCTATAATATTTCTTAATATGAATAGATTCGATACACCGGACAACTACTATGCCATTTTAGGCGTGCCAATAGATGCCAGTAGTGATACTATTAAGCGGGCCTATCGCCAGCTTGCGCGACGCTTTCACCCCGACCTCGCCGGGCCAGAAGGTGCCGTGCAGATGAAGCGCATTAATCGTGCCTATGATGTTCTGCGAGACCCACAAAAGCGCCTGAACTACGATACTATTCTCGGCGGTGTGGTTGATTTACGCAATGGCGGCCTGTCACGACCACGCCCAACGGCGCGTAAGTTTGACCCGACCGACGATATCGAATTTTCCGGTCTGAGTATTTTCAGCACAAAGGGGCCATTGCATGCCGGGCCACGGCTCCAGACGCAGATTGGCGTTATTTCAACCATCAGTTATGTCAGGACAGACAGTGGTGAGCGGGTCGGGATAGGAACACTGGATGGCGCAGGACTCTGCTGGCATGTGGAAAGTACGGGTACTCAGGAGTCACAGATACGGTTTGCCGCCGACCCTTCACTGACGGTAGAGTCTTTGCGCGAACTACGTTTCTCCCCGGCAGGTGGCTTGCTGGCAGGTTGGGGCAGGCTTGGTCTGCATATCTGGGATACGCAGGATGGCTCACTACTATGGAGCTATGCACTGGGACAACGAGCCATCTCAGCGCATTACTCGTTGGATGTAGTGCTGCGCGAGCATGCTAGCGGTGAGCGCGGCGTTGTCATGGCCTTGCCCGTTTACACAGACGACCCACGCGGGCCACGAGCGCGTGGTGTGCGCGGTACCGATGTTGTCAGCCATATACCTGGAACCGCAGCAAATACCCTGAGCGAGCCGCTCGTCTGCGCGGAAGACGATATGGAGAAACGGCAATTCTGGGCCATTCGCCTGCGTACACTGGCACACGATGCGCGTACTCTGCTCACGCTTTCCTGCGCCAATGTCCCACATGAAGAGGAGCAAATGATTGTCATACGCCGTTGGGATTTGACAGCACGGTCGCGCTTCGGCGGCAAACTACGCCCGCAGATAAGCACTTCGATCATCACTGGTAGCTGCTCCGAGTGTGAACCGCCATATACTGTGACACCCGATGTACGTACACTGGCTTACAGTGCCGCGGGCCACAAAGTACGCATCTATGACACAACAAACGGCCTGTTTAGCGAATTGCCCGGTGGCGGAATGGGTGGCAGCGCACGCATGGCAATTTCACCTGACGCGCAATCCCTGGCAATCGCTCGCGAAGATAGCGAGGTCAACGAGGGCGTCGTTGACCTGTGGTCGGTGCAAACTGGGCAACTTGTGCAAAAAATGTACCATCCCTGGCAGATTAGCGCACTACATTACGCCGAAAAGCAGTTGATTGTCGCTCTCACCGATGGCACTGTTCAAATCTGGCAGTAATTGTTCAGAGGATTTGTTGCTCAATCGTCTCCCTGTTCGTTGGTTACATTACAGGGTCTGCTGATAATTTCTGGATTGTTCTGGAGTAGTAAAAGGTAATTGCGAACTCCCAAAGAAGCGAGGTAATATTTCATGCGTATTTCGGTGGTTGTCCCGGTCTATAACGAGGAAGAGACTGTCGCGCAGGTACTGGAATCACTCTCACAGGTACCGCTCGATCTTGAAGTAGTGGTCGTGGATGATGCTTCCACAGACCGCACGTGGGAGATTCTGCAAGCATTGCAACAACAAGAGCCATTTAGCACCTATCGTTTCATACGTCACGAACAAAATCAAGGTAAAGGCGTTGGATTGCGCACAGGGTTTGCCATGTTGAGCGGAGACCTGGTGACAGTGCAGGATGCCGATATGGAATATGACCCGCAGGATATTCCAGCGTTGGTACGCAAGTGGGAAGCGGCAGGTAATCCTATGACCGTAGTCTATGGTCGCCGCGACCTCTCAGGGCAAAAGTTTGCCACCCGCTGGGGCAATCGCTTCCTGACCACTGTCACCAATGTCCTTTTTGGCTCGCGTATTCACGATATGGAGACGTGCTACAAATTGATGCCAGGCGACGTGGCCCGCAGCTTGCCAATGACAGGTCGCCGTTTCGAGATCGAGCCAGAAATTACCTCGTGCGTCCTCCAGGCAGGCTACACTATCCTTGAAGTCCCTATCAGCTACAAACCACGTGTCGCCAAGAAACTCAACCCCTGGAAAGATGGCTGGCCCGCCTTAGCCATGCTGCTGCGCCGTCGTTTCAGCAAACCCTTTCGTGTTACCGCACCAACCATAGTAGCGGAGGCAGGGGTGACAGAAAAACAGCCATCAACTGTGACCTCGACAACCATCAAACAGTAAACAGCACTGACATGATAAAATACAATAGTATTTCTTGTTAGGAGGGTTTTATCATGTCAGAACGTCCTAAGATACTTGTTACTCAGAAAGTTCCCGATCCCGCCTACCCGTTGCTCGAAGCTATTGGCGACGTAGAGGCAAATATGGAAGAGGGAGTCATCTGGCCTTACGAAGAACTGATGCGTCGCGGGCCGGGACACGACTATATTTACAGTCTGCTCACCGACAATATTGACACTAATTTCTTGCAAGCCTGTGCGGATGCTTCACCTCGTCTCAGAATGGTTGCAAATATGGCTGTCGGCTTCAATAACATTGATGTCGAGGCTGCGACACGCCTGGGTATCGCCGTCAGCAACACGCCCGGCGTCCTCTCCGACACAACTGCTGACCTCGCCTTTGCGCTGTTAATGGCAACGGCACGCCGTATTCCAGAGGCAGAGCGATTCTTGCGTGCGGGCAAATACACCGGATGGGGTCCGTTGCTCTTCTGCGGTGCAGAAGTACATCACTCCACACTCGGCCTGATAGGTGCCGGGCGCATTGGCAAACTTGTAGCAAAACGCGCCAGCGGCTTTGATATGAAAGTTCTCTACTACGATGTCTACCGTATGTCACCAGACGATGAGCAACAATATCATCTTACCTATCTGCCAATGGATGATGTCTTGCAACAATCGGATTTCATCAGCGTCCACACGCCGTACATGCCTTCCACACATCACCTTATCAGTGATCGGGAATTCTCGTTGATGAAACCCACCGCTATCCTCATCAACACCGCACGCGGCCCTATCGTTGACGAGAAAGCTCTGGTACGCGCCTTGCAAAACAGCACCATCGCGGGCGCTGGCCTTGACGTGTTCGAGAACGAACCCGAGGTTGAGCCAGAACTCGTAACGATGGAAAACGTTGTTATCTTACCCCATATCGCCAGCGCCTCACTCAAAACACGCACCCTGATGGCAACAATGGCAAGCGACAATATCGTCGCCCACTTCCACGGCGAGCGTCCGCCCAATATTCTCAATCCAGAGGTTTTAAAGTAAATGAACAGATATGGGACAGGATACTATTGCAGCGTCGCCGACGCTGCAATAGTATCCTGTCCCATATCTGTTTACTGATGATAAAGGAGTACAAACGTTATGACACGAACGGGAACATTGCTGGAAAAAGAACCTGGACTGCACACCATCTTTCAAGGTGAGGAGCATCCCTATGTGCGCTGCGTCCTCGCCGATTTAACAGACCCCGAACGCCACTTTGAATGTCGCGTCTTAGATGAGCAGGATATTCCCTTCTCAATCGGCGATCCCCTCACTCTGGAGGTCATCAAAGTAGTCACGGAACGACGTAGCGGAATCGTGAGATTTGATTGTCGTCTGCCGGGTAAACAGGCATAACACGCAGAAAAAGAACAAAAACAATCCGAGACAAAGCATATGAATGAATATCTAAGCTCCTATTGACTAGCATTTTACCTATTGAATATGGTATACTATATTCTATGAAACATGCAACTCAATCTGATACAAAGAAGCGTTCATACCACTCACTGGTCCGTCAACGTCAAGCAGAGGAGACCCAGCAACGTCTTCTGGCTGTTGCACGAGAACTGTTCACAAGCAGAGGCTACGCCAACACCACGCTGGAGATGATTGGTGAGGCTGCGGCTGTTTCTCCAAAGACGATCTCCGCCGTCTTTGGTTCTAAGCGTGGGATTCTCGTTGAGGTCGTGAATCCCAGGACGTGCAGTACTCATATAAAGCTTCTCTTCGACGAACTGTACACGTCTTCAGACCCTGTGCAGCAGGTAGCACTTGTGGCTCAGATCACACGTCGGGTCTACGAGTCGCTTGTCAAAGAGATGGAATTATTGCGAACTGCCAGTGCCATGGTTCCTGAACTTGTGGGCCTGGCGCAGCAGATCGAGGCGAGGCGGCGTCAGAACCAGAGTGGGCTTGTGGTATATCTTCAAGAACATCAGATGTTGCGTTTTGGTCTCTCATGTGAGGAAGCGAATGATGTGCTGTGGACGTTGACCAGCTACGATCTCTATCGGTTGCTAGTCATAGAACGCCATTGGTCACTGGAACATTATGAGACATGGCTGGCACAGTTGCTGAAGGAACTGCTCCTTCAGCAAGATAACGCATGAAAGAGCAGTTCCACTGCATGCCTTCGTGCCT
>DATGJV010000133.1:0-3766 GCA_035295005.1 Ktedonobacteraceae bacterium
ACGGGCGCAGGGAGATGACTCAATGGCAGGATACCCCCACCGATAAGGACGAAAAGCAAGAAGAGGGCATTGGCCCCTGCCAGTGTGATTTCCGCCCGTAAAGCTCCTGCCATGGCCAGCCCAATCGCGGCAAACGTGATCGTGCCTAATGCCAGCGTCAACAGGGTTAACCATGGCGAACCGACAGGTTGCCAGCCGTAGAGCAAGATAGCTACCCCTATCAGGAGTATAACCTGGACAACTTCCAGGATCAGGATGGAGATGACTTTGGCGATAATTAAACCGCTCCGTGGCAAGGGCGAACTACCCAACCGCTTCAGCACTCCATAATAGCGTTCATATGCCGTGGCAATGCCCAGATTCACCATACCGGCGGCCATAATCGCCAGGGCAAGTATGCCGGGTAAAAGAAAAGTAATCGCTCGTCCATTGGTAGTTGGCACGATATTCAACGAGGCAAAAAAGATCAACAGTATGACCGGCACGATCAAGGTAATCAAGATATTCTCGCCGCGTCTCAGGGTCAGGAGTATTTCAAAGCGCGTCTGCGTCAGTATCTGGCGCGTTGGCGATGCAGCCTTATTATTGTTAGGAGCGTGTTGCTCGATGCTCTGTGTTGTCATCTTAATCGCGCACCTCTGTTCCCGTTAAGCGCAGGAACAGGTCTTCCAGTGAGCCATGTCCTACGCGCAGTTCGGAAAGTGTCATGTTGTTGTCGCGTAACCACGCCGTTAATTCCGCCAGTAGTGCGGGTATGCTCTCCGCCTCGATGACGTAGCTGCCGGAGCGTACCTCCTCTGCCTTCTTAGCAGAGGGCAACGCCGCTAATTTCGCGCAGTCCAGTCCAGCCGGAGCGACGAAGCGCACAACGGTGGCGTTTTGCACACCCGTCATCTGCTCTGGTGTATCAAGCGCGATTAGCCGTCCATGATCGATAATCGCGACGCGATCAGCCAGCCGTTCCGCCTCGTCCATCAGATGTGTTGTCAGCAGTACCGTTGCTCCCTGCTGTTTCAACTCGCGAATGATTTCCCACGTTGCCAGGCGGGCCTGGGGGTCCATACCCGCCGTCGGCTCGTCAAGAAATAGCAGTCGTGGTTTGCCGATCAACGCGACTGCCAGTGCCAGGCGGCGTTTTTGCCCGCCAGAAAGTCGGCGACAGCGCGTTTTTGCCGCCGAGGTGAGGCCCACACGTTCCAGTAATGTGGCAACATCTTGTGCATGTTGGTAGTAGCCCGCGAAGAGACGCAACACCTCGCGAGCAGTGAGCCCTGGGTAGAGGCCATCCTGTTGCAACATGACGCCGATTTGTGGCTTCAATGCCTGGGCCTCGCGTACAGGGTCGAGTCCTAGCACGCGCACACTGCCCTGGTCTGGTGTGCGATAGCCTTCCAATGTCTCGACGGTCGTTGTCTTGCCCGCGCCATTTGGCCCCAGCAAGGCAAACACTTCACCGCTATGAACGGTAAACCGTAATTGATCAACGACTCGACGCGAGTCGTAACTTTTGCTGAAATTGTCAACGACGATGGCCTCATCCTTATGTGCTGCATCCTGTTGCGTCTGCACACTGGCCTTTTGCGTCGTTGTCTGCGCATCTGGGGACATATAAATCGTTCCTTAGCGTTCCTAATATAAGTTGCGAGCCGCCGCAGGCGGCGAGAAGTCCGCGTAGTAACAAATAGTCTGTGTATAGAGTACAGCAACTCTTCTGAGTTGACAAGCTTTAAAAGCTAAGCAACTTCTAATCTTTTTCGGAGAGCTTTGTAAAACTTTAGTGAAGAGTCGTGCGTGTTTACTCTAGCGATGAGAAGAAGGTAAAATCCTCTCTATATGGAAAAGAGGATTTTACCTACGAAATGTTCATTTTCCATTAAGAAAGGAATTACGTAATGTTAGGCGCACTCTGGGGACTTTTTGTTGTCCTCCTGATACTTTGGTTGCTGGGTTTTGTCGTCTTCCATGTGACGAGCTTCCTCATTCACATCTTGCTCGTGTTAGCTGTGATTGTATTGATTTACAACGTTGTGATGCACACCCGCGCACGACGCTTATAGTTCGCGCTTCAATGAGCGTAATACAGCCAGCAATGGGGTGACTAATTTGGAGTGACCCCATTGCTGGCTGTTGCTAATTGGCACTATTTTCCGCTTTGCGTTGTGCTAACGCTTGCGTCTGGATGTCTGCCAATTGTTCAGCAGTAATACCAGAAGCCATGAGCAGATGTATAATCATATGCGATTGCTTGAGCAGTTCATCATCTTGCGCCGAAAGATGAGCCGTAATCTGCTCGATATCATGATAGGTTTTTATCGTCGTGTTGAACTGTTCTTCGGATTGTAACTCCTGCTTCCGTCCCAATAAACCTTGACCTACCATAATGACAATCATGAGTGGCAGTTGTGGTACTGAAGCCAGGGTGAGCAAAAGCGGCCAGGGCAGAGGATCAAAGTGAACAATGGTGGCATTGGCTGCGATCCACAGAACAATCCAGGTCATAATGAGCCAGAACGTTGGCATAGCCTGAAACACGTTGGTCATACTCACTGCCACTTTTTGATTGAAGCCGCCCGCAGCTTTTTCCGCTTCGTGAACAAGGTTGACGTTCCGTGGTTTATACGGGTGCAGGGTAGGTTTAAATAGGATGCGCCGTTTGTGCGGATATAAGGGTGTTGGAGCCGATGCAGTCTCTCCTTGCATGGGTTAATATCCTTTCGTACATGTGAATACTAATGGCGTTGTCTCATGTCTCTACTATAGCACTGACTCGCTAAGCTGTATAGATATTTGACGTTCACTGATCGCAGATGCTACACTATCAGGAACTAATCAATTCATTTTGATGACGTAGAGAACGTCTGTTATTATTATAGTACTTGTGAGGCCCGGCTCACGTGGTGACGTGCGCTGGGCGTTTTACTAAGGAGGATGCCGCCATCATGTCTTCGGCGCACAACCCTGGTGCTTTTGACGAAAAATTTGGCCAGGAAGGACTCACCTTTGATGATGTCCTCATCGTACCGGCCGCTTCGTCGGTCCTTCCCCATGACGTCTCCACCCAAACTCGCTTGACCCGCACGATCACCATCAACATTCCCATCCTGAGTGCCGCTATGGATACTGTGACCGAGGGAAAGTTGGCTATTGCCCTGGCACGCGAAGGTGGGATTGGTATTGTCCATCGTAATTTGTCCATTGATGACCAGGCCCAGGAAGTCGATAAAGTTAAGCGTTCCGAGTCAGGCATGATTACCGACCCGATCACCATGGAGCAGACCGCCTCGCTCAGCGAAGCATTGGCGGCCATGAAGCATTTCCACATCTCCGGCATCCCGATAACCGAGAACGGCAGACTGGTTGGCATTCTTACCAATAGAGATATTCGTTTCGAGACGAATTTACAGCGTCCCATTGTCGAACTGATGACGCGGGATAACCTGATAACCGTGCCGGTAGGCACCACTTTAGAGCAGGCTCGCGCTAGCTTGCACCGCTACAAGATCGAGAAACTGCCCGTGGTGGATGAGCACGGCATGCTCAAGGGTCTCATCACCATGAAGGACATTGAAAAGAAGATTCGCTATCCTAATGCCTCTAAAGATAGCTATGGGCGATTGCGTGTCGGAGCGGCGGTGGGAGTTGGCCCCGACACGGATCAACGCTGTGCCGCCTTAATCGAAGAGGGCGTCGATGTCATCGTTGTGGATACATCGCACGCGCACTCTCGCATGGTTCTTGAGACCGTGGCTCGTGTCAAAGACCGTTT
>DATGJV010000134.1:0-3354 GCA_035295005.1 Ktedonobacteraceae bacterium
GGCTGTTTGGCTGTGCTATTGCTTTTTCACTGTTCTGCTCGTTTCTTTCAGGATATTCAGGGTATTGTAAGGTAGACTTCGGGAACTGCAAGCAGGTGAAAAGGCCGGAGCAGCATAATCAATCTGATATTATCCGATCACTGAGGATAGCAGATAGCGATTATGGAACCAAACGATAATTTGACCGGCAATCCAGAAGCTTCGTCATCAGAGAGACTTACAGGGCAACGAAAAAGCCATCCGAGGCGGCGCATCGTAATATTTGTTGGTGTGACCCTGTTGAATATTGCTCTGCTGGGATTGCTTATCTGGGCAATAACGACACCCGCTTCACACGCGGGACAATCCAACACGGATAGCTCGGTGGGTGGTAATGCGCTGGTAGGGCATGTTGCGCCAGACTTTGCGCTCACGACGCTGACGGAGAATAGCCCCGCTTCAGAAATACATTTGAGCAATTTCAAGGGCAAGCCAGTCGTTTTAAATTTCTGGGCGTCGTGGTGCGGCCCCTGCCAGGATGAAGCGCCGTTTTTGCGTTCAGCATGGCAACAGGTGCAAAGCAAAGGCGTCGTACTCATAGGGGTGGATGACAACGATACCGCGGTTGATGGGCGTATTTTCCTGCACAAATATAATATTTCCTATCCCAATGTATCAGATGCGAACGGGGCGACCTCTATAAACTATGGCGTGACCGCGAATCCTGAGACGTTTTTCATCAATCGCCAGGGAGTAGTGGTGGCGTGGTTGGCCGGGCCGCTGACATCCGCTACATTTCAGAGCAATCTGCAAAAGATTACCTCGTGATGCCGGGTAATCCAGTATAAGCAGGATACGACATGATAGGATTTAGCCTGATAGTGCGAGCGGCGCACACGATTGCGGCGGCGGCATGGGTGGGCGGCAACATTATGTATCTTGTTGCCGTGATTCCTGCGCTGCGAGCGGTCAGCCCATCGCCAGAAGTGGCAGCGATAGCCAGTCAAATAGCGGCGCTTTTCCGGCGTATGGTGAACATCTGCATGGGTGTTTTGCTGCTGACCGGTGGCTACCTGCTGTTTGATCGGTTGACGCAGACGACGTTAGGATTATCCTATGTGATTGTGTTAGTATTAAAGGTAGTGGCAGCCATAGCTATGTTTGTGCTGGCGCTCTATCTTGGGCAGAGTAATATAAGGAAGCTGGCAAAACGTTCGACGCGGCTCTCGAAGGTCGCACCGCAACTGATGTTAGCCCTGGGTATACTGGTATTTGTTCTGGGTGCGCTCCTCAACACGTTGTTTGAGGCAAGTATTGCACCCCACTAATTGGAGGTTGTACTGTGCAGCCCACTGTGACTGCGCCGGGTGAAGAGAAGATATCTCGTCGCTCGCGCAAACGATTGCCACTGAGTTTTATCATTGGCGGCGTCGCTATTTTAGTGGCGGTTCTCTATCTCGTGTACGCGAATACGCAGGCGAGTGCCGTCTATTATATGACCGTTACGGAATTGCAGCATTGCACCACCTGTACGACGCAATCGGTGCGTGTTGCGGGCATTGTGCGCCCCGGCTCAATTGCACGTGACGATCAGAAGAACGTGTTGAATTTTGTGATCACCGAAGGAAACCAGGCGTTGCCTGTTACCTATACCGGCGGCGTGGTACCCGATATTTTCCGTGCCGGTATCCAGGTCGTGGTCGAAGGATATTACACAGGGTCTGGCCCGTTCAAGGCCACAACGCTGCTCGCCAGGTGTCCCTCGAAGTTCACGGCAGCAACACCTGCGCCGTAAAAAGGAACAATCGTGCATTTTTCAGATGTGGGTGTCATTGCCCTCTATTTGGGACTGGGTTTCGCGATATTTACCGTTGTCGTCTCTGTGCTGGGAGCAGTGCGCAATAATTCCGCGCTGGTTGCCAGTGGACGACGCGGTGTACTGGCTGTTGCCTTCTTTCTATTACTGGCCGCGGCCTCCCTCGTTGCCTCGTTTCTCGTGCATGACTACGGCGTGAGCTACGTTGCGGAACAATCGAATAATGCCATGCCGTTGTACTACATCGCCGCCGCGTTCTATGGTGGGCAGGAAGGATCGCTGCTGTACTGGGCGTTGATGCTCTCCATCTTCTCCGCTATTTTTGCTTTCACGGCGAAACGTGCGCCCGCAGTGCTGGTGCCATACGTGTTTGCCACATTGATGAGCGTTGAGATATTTTTCTTACTGGTGTTATCAACGGTCTCCAGTCCGTTCGTGCGTATGTCCACTCCATTATCCGACGGCAGAGGCTTGAACCCACTCTTGATGGACCCTGGTATGCTGGTACACCCACCTGCTTTGTTGATGGGCTACATGAGTTTTTCGTTGCCATTTGCCTTCGCCGTTGCCGCCATGATTACGGGCAAACTCGATAGTGGTTGGCTGCATTCTATTCGCCGCTGGATGTTAGCGGCATGGTCAATTCAGACGACGGGTTTGATCCTGGGAGCGTGGTGGGCCTACCATGTGCTGGGCTGGGGAGGTTACTGGGGCTGGGACCCGGTTGAGAACGCGGCCCTGTTGCCGTGGTTGACGGCGACGGCCTTTCTGCACTCCTCGATGGTGCAGGAGCGGCGTGGTATGCTCAAGGTCTGGAACCTGGGTTTAGTTGTTGCCTCATTCGCGCTCTCCATTTTTGGCACGTTCGAGGTGCGCAGTGGTATTATCAGTTCCGTACATTCATTTGCCTATTCCGATATTGGCTCGTATTTCCTGACTTTCCTGGTCATCATCATTATTTTCAGTACCGGACTGTTCATTTTCCGTTTGCCGAAGCTGCATGCCGAGCAAGAATTCGATTCGGTTGTCTCGCGAGAAGGCGTTTTCCTGCTTAACAACCTCTTGCTGATCGGAATTGCCTTTGCCACGCTGTGGGGAACGATTTTCCCCATTATTTCAGAGGCGACGCGCAACCAGACCATCGCGGTTGGCGCTCCATTCTATGAACATGTCAACGGGCCGTTGTTCGCAATCCTGATACTGGCAATGGGCATTGGGCCATTGCTGGCGTGGCGACGCACGTCAAAGCATGCGTTGTGGCGCAACATGGGTATTCCCGCGCTGGCTGCTGCCGCCTGTGCAATCATTTTGCCGCTTGCGGGTGTGCGAGATATCGCTGCCAATATTGGTTTTGCAGTCTGTTCGTTCACAGTCGCCGCCATTCTCTACGAGCTTTGGCGTGGTATGCGGGTGCGTCACCGTCACGGCGAAGCATACCCGGTCGCCCTGTTCATGCTTATTCGACGCTACCGCCAACGATACGGCGGCTATCTGGTACACCTGGGACTGGTTGCTTTGGCGGTCGGTGTGATCGGTTCAAACTTCTTTCAACTGGAACA
>DATGJV010000135.1:0-4210 GCA_035295005.1 Ktedonobacteraceae bacterium
ATCGGTTCGCCCGTGGCCTCGAAGACAAGTGCGGGGCCAGCGCCTACGGTATACTCATCCAGTAACTCCCGGCATAATACGACCAGATTACAGCGTTTGCGGTGTAAAACGAACATATTGGTCTCAAGTTGTGAGGCATCCAGCAAATCATTCACGAGTACTTCCATGCGAGAGATCGAGTGTTCCATGTCTTCCAGACCCAGCTTTACTACATCAACCGTTTCTCCACGTCTGAGTTGCCGACGCAGAAGTTGTGTTTTACCCTTCAAACTGGTTAGTGGCGTTTTCAATTCATGCGAAACCATGCTGAGAAATGTGTCTTTGGTTGCGTTGGCTTCCACAAGCTCCTGCGTTCGCTTTTGCACCATACGCTCAAGCGATGTAGCATGGAGGGCCAGGGCAAGCTGCTGCTCGTGGACTTGTCGCCGCAGCTGGCGCGTTTGAATGGCACGTTCCAGCGCCGATACGAGGTAGTCGCGATCAATTGGCTTCTGGATGAAATCGTATGCGCCCGCTCGCAATGCTCGGACAGCGAGATCGTGTTCTCCATGGCCTGTTATCAGCAGGGTAGGCGTATCTGGCCGCATCTCCTGTATTACTGGTAATAAGGCCAATCCATCCATGCCAGGCATCTTGATATCACTTACGATGGCGTCGTAATCATGGTCCTGAATCAGTTCCAGCGCCCCTTGCGCCGAGGCAGACGTAGCTACCTGTATGCCGGGTATCCGTAGAAACAGTGCTTGCGGTAAAGCTTGTAAGAGGGCTACATCATCGTCAACAATAAGGACGTGTGCATTGTTCATGCTTTCATACCTCACAATCTATGAGCGTTCGCGTGGAAGCTGAATGAAGAAAAAAGCTCCTGCGTCCGGGCGATTTTCAACGGTAATGGTGCCTTGATGCTCCTTGATAATGCCATATGTGATAGAGAGACCAAGACCTGTTCCCGCGCCAACTTCTTTTGTGGTGAAAAATGGATCAAAGACCCTTTTTTCAAAGCCTGCTGGTATCCCTGGGCCGGTATCGCCAAAACCAATTTCGACGACATCAGCCGTCAGTGTACAGACAATTGTAATAGTTTTTTGTAGCGCATTGACCATCGCATCACGTGCATTGGTCAGAAGATTCAGAAAGACCTGCTCTAGCTGGATGGCATTGGCTGTGACTATCACATCCTCTGGTGGGAATTGTAATACGACCTCGATTTGCCGCAGACGCAGTTGTTCCTGTATGAGTGAGATTGCACTCTGAATGACCTGGTTGACAACCACAGGCTCATAGCTCACTGAAGCGGCACGCCCAAAAGTGCGTAGATGCGAAATGATCTCAGTTGCCTTGCGTACCTGTTGCATGGCGCTGTGCAGTTCTTGCAAGATGTGCTGCGGGTCTGCCATCCCCAGTTCGATAAGGTCAATGGCATTGCCGATGAACAGGCCGATGTTATTCAACGGGTTATTCAGTTCATGAGCGACACCGGTGGTTAGCTCTCCCAGCGTTGCCAGCTTCCCCGCTTGTACAAGTTGTTCCTGTTTTTCTCTCAACTCCAACTCGCGACGCTCTACCTCTGCTGTCGTTTCCTTCAGATCGCTCATGATATGGATCATGGCTTTACGACTATTTTCTAAGCGCAGATTGGACTGATGTGCATCCTGGAGAATATGCATGAGGGCCCGCCGGGAATTATCCAATCGCTCAGTTTGCCTGGCAAGGCGACTGCGGTCATTTTCATAGTCGGCAAGAATATGGATCATCGCTTTACGCTGATCGGCGAGTTTGCGATTGACCGTGTTCAAGTCACTCAGAATATGCATGAAAGCGCGTCGGCGCTCCTCGCTCTTGAGTACGCGCATCTCCAGGATATTCTTTTGCTCTAGCAGTTGCGTATACTCGTGCCGCAGCCATTCCAGTTCCATCTCTTCAGGCAAAGCTGGTGATTGTTGCAGTGCTATGTCCATTTGTGCTGTCCCCGGTTGACTTTCTCCAGTTCCCGTTTGAGGTTCTCAATCTCTTTCTCCAGCGCGATCATTTTGAGTTCACGGCCAACTACCACTTCCTCAAACTTCTCCAGGTCCAGTATCTTTTCCTGTAACTCGGACTTCGATTCCTGCAGGTCACGCACAACCTTCTCATACGCTCGCATATCGCGCAAGATACCAATAGCACCAATAACGCGCCCATCCGTATCGCGCAAGGCAGAAGCATTGAGCGTCGTTGGAATGATTTCACCAGAAGCACTACGCGGGTTCAATCGTGCATTACGTGTGACACCGCGTTCGATCACCTCACGTAATGCTGCGAGGAACTCGCGAGTCTCTTCAGGACTGATGAAGCGAGAGAGGGATTGTTCCAGTACTTCATCTGGACGAAAGCCGAGCAATTCATAAACGGCATCGTTAGCTTGCAAGATTTTGCCTTCCAGGTCGGAGACGAAAACCGGGTCAGGCGCGTTCTTAATCAGGCTATCTGAATAGGCAAGGGCTTTATCCAGTTCGCGCATATCGCGCAAGATACCAATAGCACCAATAACCTTGCCATCCGCGTCGCGCAGGGCGGAGGCGTTCAAGCTGGTTGGAATGATCTCACCGGAGGCACTGCGGGGATTAAGGCGCGTATTGCGAATCACGCCGCGCTCAATTACCTCGCGCAGGGCAGCAGTAAATTCGCGGGTCTCTTCAGGGCTGATGAAGCGAGAGAGGGATTGTTCCAGTACCTCGTCGGTGCGGAAGCCTAAGAGTTCATAGACGGCATCGTTGGCTGAAAGAATCTTGCCCTCCAGGTCGGAAACGAAAACCGGGTCAGGTGCGTTCTTAATCAGACTGTCAGCATACGCACGGGCCTTATCCAGTTCGCGCATGTCGCGTAGAATACCGATAGCGCCAATGACTTTGCCATCCGCGTCACGCAGTGCAGAAGCATTGAGCGTTGTTGATATGATCTCGCCGGAGGCACTGCGGGGATTGAGTCGGGCATTGCGCGTGGCACCACGCTCGATCACCTCGCGCAGGGCAGCAGTAAATTCGCGGGTCTCTTCAGGACTGATGAAGCGAGAGAGGGATTGTTCCAGCACCTCGTCGGTGCGGAAGCCTAAGAGTTCGTAGACGGCATCGTTGGCTGAAAGAATCTTGCCCTCCAGGTCGGAGACAAAGACCGGATCGGGCGCATTTTTGATGATAATATCAGCGTCGAGCGAGCCATGTGATTTGGTTCCATGGACAGGGGTGGTTGTGGTTGAAAGGGCAGTATCACTCATGAAAAATACCTCCGGTGCGAATGTTCTAATCTATTGGTCGGGCGACATTCAATTATTCAGATTATAGCAATATTTTTTTCGGCAATACAATAGCGGAGTTTATAGTTAGTAGTATTGGGCTAATGTTCTACCGACCGATGGTACTTTCCAGCTATTAACAAATAATAGCTGTAATTGAAGAAATTCTGGAGTTCGTTTTGAAAGGAGTGGTTGCGAACAAGGTTAGTCTATCCGAATCTCAACCTCTGCTTCGATTTCAACTGGAAGACGGAATGGTAATTCCGCCATGCCCACGGCTGAACGGGCATGTTGTCCCACTTCAGCACCATAGAGTTCGAGGATGAGATCGGAGAATCCATTGATCACTGCTGGTTGCTGTGTGAAACCGGGAGCCGAATTGACCATGCCGAACACTCGCAACCATGCTGTCACCCTGTCCAGATCGCCAAGTTGGCGTTTGAGGCTTGCCAGCATTGATAGCGCCGTTAGCCGTGCGGCTTGATAACCCTCTTCAAGTGATAGTTCCGCGCCAACTTTTCCCAGCGGTTGGGCCAACGAGCCATCAGGCGACTGCTGGCCGTGTCCAGAGATGTAGGCGCGATTGCCGTGTATGCGCACGAACGCGAAGGGAAGACGAACTCCAGGTGGAGTTTTGAGAGGTGCTGGCAGGACGAGTCCAAGCGCCTGTAATTTAGCTTCGATTTGCATATTCACTCCAATATTCCTATCAAGCTCCACACGTCGAGCGGAGCTGTCTTATTTTTCACCTGTAAGGGTGGCACTTGCTTGACTTTGACATATTTGCGCGTGCGTACAAAAGTTGAGTGATTCAGGAGGATGTTGTTATCACTCGTGTTCTGTTGCAAGCGTGCGGCGACATTGACGGCGTCGCCGATAGCGGTGTAGTTCTGCTGGCGCTCCTGCGAGCCGATGTTGCCCACCGTGGCAACATCGGTG
>DATGJV010000136.1:0-3616 GCA_035295005.1 Ktedonobacteraceae bacterium
TCAGTGGCTATCATGAGCGGTATTTTTGCGTCTCGCATTGCTTGCTGTGAAAAAGCGTAAACGTTGCTGGCAACATTATCGGGAGCCGCAAAATTGCCATTAACCTGTTGAAACATGTAACCACCAACATATTGCTGCTCAACCATCTCCTGAAGCCCAGAATTCGCATAATTGTTGCCAAGATATTCCACCAGTATCAATTGCCCCAATTTTTGCTCCAACGACATTCCGGCCATAATCTGCTGTGCTTTTGCCAGTTCCCTTTGAGTAATATCCACTGTTTGCGCAGTGCTGTTCCCAGAAGATTCCTGATGCCCGGCAGTTGCTGTGGGTGTTACTCTTCTACCCGGCGTAGGAGTAAGCGCAGGAGTACTTGATGATAAGCCAGCACAACCTGAAAGAAATAGCACCATACAACACAGTATGACAGAGAGAGAGATACTACATCGTTGAGTAAATCTATGTATTAGCATCTTCATAAGTTTCCCATCTCGCAAGAAAATAACAGGCATCGAGTGTGAACTTTCGTTTCAACCAGTAAACGACGTGTGGATAATAGAAGTAACTGGTAATATTCATATTGTGAGATATTACCCTTTTGCCCCGTGAGCAAGTAAGCATATACTATACTATAACGTACAAACAACAGCTAAGAAGGTAAATGAATTCATGGCCCGGCTAAATGATGTTGAGCTTACAGAGCGTCTATTCCTCAAAGGCTATCCTTTCTGGAAATATAGCCCTCGTCCTGATGATCCCGTTTCAACGGCAGTCACTCCGTTACGCAAACCATTATCGGCTTGCACCGTTGCGCTTGTAACGACTGCGGGGCTTAGCCTTCCTGACCAGCCGCCGTTCGATGCGACAATTCGCATGGGCGATACATCCTTCCGCGAAATTCCCTCGACTATCTCTCCGCAGTTGCTGGAAATGAACCAGCGCAGCTGGGCATTTGACCATACAGGGGTGCTGCGTGATCGCAATCTCGCTTTTCCCCTCGATCGCTTGCGTGAAATGTTAGAGCGAGGAGAAATTGGCGCGATTGCGCCATTTCACTACAGCTTCATGGGTTCTATTGCCGGGCCAGGAAAGCTCATTCACGAAACTGCGCCAGAGGTTGCCCATCGTCTAGCCGCTCATAATGTTGATGTTGTGTTGTTAACCCCCGTCTGACCTATGTGTAATCAGTCCGTTGGACTGATCCAGCGTGCTATCGAATATGCGGGTATTACAACGGTCTCTCTATCGCTGTTGCGCGAAATAACGGAGAAGATACGACCATCGCGAGCATTGTTTGTTCCCTATCCTCTGGGCTATCCACTTGGTGAACCCAATAATGCCGCACTACAAACCCGTATTATGCAATCTGCATTCGCCTTGCTCCCTCGTACCGATACGCCTGTGCTGGAATCGTTCCAACCGTGAATCTTCTGCTGAAATATACGTATTTCTATGGGAACTATTTTCTCATCAATCTCGTCAAGACTGTAACTATATTAGTGGGAGAGGTAGGGACCGACTGATCGCGTCCATGTTCCTGAAAAATGCATTACCTGTAGTCCAGATGCGGACGCGATCAATCGGTCCCTACCTCCCATAAAGGAGCAGACTCATGATATCAATGAAAAAGCATTCTCAATGGTCACTCTGTTTGATTGGATTAGTAGGTCTTGTCGTATTCGCAGTATTCTTCTCAGCTTGCGGCGGTTCCGGTACAATGTCCGCATCAAGCGCAGGTTCGTCATCGGCGCCATCAAACCTACCTGCTAAGAGCGCGGCGGGTAGTTCAACGAATGGGCAGGCAGCGCCCTCGAATAATAACATTGCGCAGCAATACTTGATTAAGTCACTCAATGTCACGTTGGCTGTAAAAGATACGCGACAGGTGGGCGCCCAATTACAATCCTGGATCAGTGCAACTGACCCACATGCCACGTCGGCGGGGGCGAGTTATACGCAGACAGATAATAATCAATATAATGTATCACTCACGTTTTCTGTACAATCTACGCTCTATCCAAACATTTATGTCTACCTGCGAGATTATACTGCTCAGCATGGCGGACAACTTGTCAGTTTTACAGAGAATGTACAGGATGTAACGAACGATTATATTGATACGCAGTCACGCCTCAAAAACTTGCGCGGTGAGCAGCAGCGTCTTCTGACTTTGCTTGGGCAGGCACAGGCTCTGAACGATATTCTGAATATTGAGCAGCGCCTTACCGATGTCGAGGGGCAGATTGAAAGCATCGAAGCTCACCTCAACGCTTTAAATGGTCAAGTGACCTTTTATACCGTCGCTATTACGTTACAGCCGTTGAGTTCTGCGGCACCTGCACCGAATACGAATGCAAGTGGCTGGAATCCCGGACAGGTATGGCAAGGCGCTGTTTCTGCCGTTACTGCCGTAAGCCAGGTACTTGCCACGCTTTTCATCTGGCTGCTGGTCTTTAGTGTCTATATTATTCCGGTAGCCTGTTTTGCGCTGGCTGTTCGCTGGCTGCGCAGGAGACGTATGATGCAAAGAGTTGCACCAAAAATGGCACCGATTTCTGTTACCTCGACGCCTTCGCAGCAGGATTAACAATTATTGGAGAGGCTGGCAGGCAAAAAGAACGTCCACCTTCATGGACGTTCTTTTTGCCTGCCAGCCTCTCCATAATCAGAGGAAGGTAGCCATATGTTATACTTGTGTTAGATTGACTATTTTCAACATCGTGAAGGAGTTTTTATTTATGGCGACCAACCAGGATGGGCAATTTGACGCTATCATCATCGGAGCAGGGCATAACGGCCTTGTCGCGGCAGGCTACCTTGTGCGGGCTGGCAAGAAAGTGCTTGTATTAGAGCAGCGAGACCGCGTTGGGGGAGCCTGTACGCTCGAAGAGCCGTTTCCAGGCTTTACCATGTCGCCGTGCGCCTATGTTGTCAGCTTGCTGCGTCCTGAAATTATCCGCGATCTGGAACTGCAGCGCTACGGTTTTGATGCCTATGTCAAAGACCCGCAGATGTTTGTTCCTTATCAGGATGGTAACTATCTATTCTTCCGTGCAAGCACGGAAAAAACGATTGAGGGTATTCGTCGCCTCTCACCTCATGACGCTGAAGTCTACCCGAAATTCCTGCGCTTTTTTGAGCGTGCATCAGAGATTCTAAATCCCATCTTGCTGGAGGAGCCGCCTTCGGTGGCCGATCTGGCGGGACGTTTTAGGGGAGAAGATGAAGAGATTTATCGGTGGCTGATGTTTGGTAATCTCTATGATATGCTCGCTGACTATTTTGAGTCCGACTATTTACGCGCAGCTTTTGCTGGTCAAGGTGTCATTGGTAGCTTTATCGGGCCAAAAACTCCTGGCTCAGTCTACGTCATGTGGCACCATATGTTTGGGGAAGTGAACGGTGAGCAGGGCATGTGGGGCTATGTGCGTGGAGGTATGGGACGCATCAGTTTCGCGATGGCGGCATCGGCTGAGGCACACGGAGCAGTCATTCGTACAAACACGCGAGTCGCTAAGGTGCTTGTGCATAATGGACGAGCGGAAGGTGTGCGTTTAGAGAATGGTGAAGAGTTACGTGCGGCCGCCGTTCTCTCAAATGACGATCCGAAACGTAC
>DATGJV010000137.1:0-10740 GCA_035295005.1 Ktedonobacteraceae bacterium
CCAGAGCAGCGGTCGTACTTCTTGCGTCCTGGCAACCTCTCGCGCTGCCACGAATGTAGTTTCGGCTTCGGCTGATCGTTGTAAAGCGGCCAGCGTCTCGCCGCGCAGTTTCAAGATACGCAGACCGCTTTGTCCCTCAGCGCCCTGTGCAGCAGATGCAATCAACCGATCAATGATCTCCAGGGCATGCTTTGGCTGTCCCTGTGCCAGCGCCAGTTCCACGGATGCACACCAGACCATGCGCTGCCCCATAGTTTCAGCAGGAGTATCAGGACTGAGCGCGGCGTGAAGAAGCTCTTCCGCGTGAGTAAGGTCATGCACCAGAATAGCCACAGAGACGAGATATCCGGTGGCAATGCGCGTCCAGACTAACGAGCCACTTTCGCGTGCCAGTGCCAGCGCTTGCTCGAAGTGCCCGCGTGCCTGTGGGTAGGAGAGCATACCGCGATATATTCCCCCCAGGATAGCATGAGCAGCCGTTTGCCATTGACGGTGTTCGATCTCCTCTGCAATCTGCAAGCTCAGCCTCGTCGCCTCCAATGCACGCCCATACTCGCCCTGAGACCCCAGGCACAGTCCCATCTGCAAGAGGGCGTATACTTCAGCTGAGCGATGCCCAACCTCTCGTGCAATCGTGAGCGCGAGTTCGGCATCCCGGTACGCTTCGGTGAGACTCGATGCCGCGACCAGCGTGTCAGTTTGATAGTTCGGACCGCGCAATGTCAGGGTTGCCAGGCTTGAGGCCAGTCCTGGCTTGTCTTCAAGCTCACGAAAGAGCACAACCGCCTGCTGGTAGTAAGCCGTACCCCCGATCAGATCGCCCCCAAGATAACTGGTCATGCCCAGCAGGTCGAGCGTCTCAGCAACTCCCCGTGCATCCTGGAGTTGCTGGAAAATGGCTAGCGCCTCCCGGTGGAAGCGCAGCGCCTCGTGTGGTTGTTCCACATTCAGATGCCAGTTGCCTATGCGGTTAAGGCTGTGTGCGTGAAGAGCAGGATCATCGAGCGACTGCGACAGCATAAGCGCCTGGCGAAACCACGGCTCTGCCTGTGCGTAATCGCGTCCTGCCCACAAAAAACCCAGGTCAATGGCGCTTTGCCATTCTGCCGTGCGATTATTCACTGTGTGAGCCGCATCCAATGCCTGAGTATAATCATGCTGTGCCTGTTCAAACTCACCAAGTGTTTCATAGGCTTGCCCTCGTGCATGATAGAGCGCCGGGTCAGGCAGGAGGGAGAGGTGATCGGCCGCCTCTAGCGCCCAGGTGAAATAGTCTATGGCGGCACGGTGCGAGTACAGCCGTAATGCTTTCTTTCCGGCACGTTGCGCATAGTCCACGGCTTTTTGCCAGACTCTGGCCTGATAATAATGATTAGCAAGTTCCTCCACATGCATATCGAGGGTGACAGGCGGAAGCTGCTCTATTGTTTCAGCAATAGCGCGATGCATGATGATACGTTCGCGTGCCAGGAGTTGTGTGTAAATGGCCCGCCGCGTCAATGCATGTCGAAACGCGAACTGTTCGGTGGAGATCTCGACCACGAGTTGAGCCGCCATCAATTCTTTCATGATGAGGAGGAGCTGTTCCTCATTATACCGGGTAAGCTGCTGGAGCAAGGCAAAATCAAAATGCCGCCCCGCAACAGCAGCCAGCGTCAACACCTGCCTGGCAGCTTTCCCCAGGTGTTGTGTTCGTTGTTGCACAGCATCCTGGACACTGTGAGGTATGCGTGCAGCCTGTAATGATTTGCGATTCCAGTAACCCTGGGCGTAGAAAATGTCACCTGCGGCAATCATCGCACTGAGCGTTTCTTCGACAAAAAAGGGATTGCCTTCCGTCAGCGTGTAGAGGGTGTCCAGAAGCTCCCCGTGCAGAAAGCGGCGCATATCGAACGCCGTGTGTCGCTGATCAAAAAGAGCCGAGAGCATTGTATCAACATCGTTGCGCGAAAGGGGCGCGAGCTGGATTTCTTGCGAGAGCCGTTCGCGGGTGAGCTGTGCGAGCCAGCGGCTCAACTCTGGACGTATGACATCCGGGCGGTAGGTGACCAGGAGAAGGACGGGTTGAGATACCATGCGCCGTGCTACAGAGTGAAGAAAGTCCAGACTGGTACTATCGCTCCAGTGGACATCTTCGATAATGAGAAGGAGTGGGCAGGACGCGGACAGGCGAATGAAAAAGTTCGCCAACACCGCGAAGAGGCGGCGTTTCTCTTGTTCAGGTTTGAGAGGCACCAGAGGCGTTGTTTGCCGGGGGACGAGTTCCGGTAGCAAAGGAAAGAGGTCACGAGCTAAACGCTCCAGTTCAGCCGCGAGTGGTGTTGCCTGGTTTGAAGCGAAGAGGGAGCGTAAGAGGTCGAGCAATGGTGCATAAGGATAAGCCGAATCGGTTGGAAAGCAATTACCTTGCAGCAAAAGAAACCCCTGCGACGAAGTAGAGGTTTTTACCTCAGCAACCAGGCGCGTTTTCCCAATGCCAGCTTCCCCGCTGATCAGGACAAGATGTCCCTCTCCACGTTTTGCCTGCTCAACGAGCAGATGCAAGGTTGCAAGCTGACTTGTTCGACCAACCAGCTGCGGCGTGATCATTGCTGGACGAATTGGTTCTTCCATAGCTTTCCTCCCTGTGCCGCCCACGCCTCAAGAGAGATGCACCTGTATAGTAGCAGAAATTCATCGAAATGTACAGATTATCTCCGAAATAAAGGCTTAGAGATGAGAAAAACCGGTGTAGCTGTCAGCCGACAGCTACACCGGTTTTTCTCATCTCTATACTTTTACTCCCCCGCCTGTGAATGTTGCGGTACAGGAGCATAGACAGGCGTACACCATTGTTCGCGGTATTCGGGACGGCGACCGCGCACAACGTCGAAGTAGAGCTTTTGCAGCGTGCCAGCGATGGGGCCGACAGTGCCATTGCCGACGGGGCGATGGTCTACGCTGATGACAGGGCAAATTTGCGCACCGGTACCGCAGAGAAACATCTCGTCGGCGATGTAGAGTTCGGTACGGTCAATCTGTCGCTCGCGGGTGATGTACCCGAATTCACGGCGACCCAATTCCATCACAGTGTCACGAGTGATGCCAAGCAGGATATTTTCGGTGGCGGCAGGTGTGACAAATTCGCCGTTGATGACCAGGAAGATGTTTTCCGCGCTCCCTTCGGAGACATGCCCATCATGAGTGAGCATAATCGCCTCATCGAGCCCGTTCTGCATCGCCTCGCTTTTCGCAAAGGCCGAGTTGACATAAGAACCAATAATTTTGGCGCGTGCCGGAATAGCGTTATCGTCTACGCGCCGCCATGATGAAACGCCGCAGCGCAATCCACCGGTATCAATGTAGTTGCCCTGGGGTTCTGAGGTCAGGATAAAGTCGTCGCGCAAGCCGTGCAGACGCACACCAAGCGCCGTATCACCCTTATACGCAACTGGTCGCAGGTACACATCCTGCCGTTGACCGTTGCGTCGCACCAGCTCCACGCTCATTTCGATCAGTTGGTCTACCGTATACGGAAGAGCAATCTGGAGGATTTTACAGGAGTCCAGAAACCGCTCATAGTGTTCGCGCAAACGGAACAGGTAAATCTGCTGGGCGTCCGCATTCCAATACCCGCGAATACCCTCGAAGCAGCCTGTGCCATAAGCGAAACCGTGTGTGCGGACAGAAATCACGCCACGCTCCGCGGGTATAAACTCGCCGTTCATGAAAAGTTCTTTTGCATCCATATCGTGTACAGCAGGTAGCACCATTGCTACCTACCCTTCCTCCTTTTCTTGTTTCTAGCCATTCCTGATACTGGCAAGCCTATAAAATTTTCTTGCCGAGTGCCGATAACACCAGCTCAACCGCGAGTAAGGCCGTGGCATTTTCGCTGTCGAGGATAGGATTCACCTCTACAACATCCATTGAGACAAGCTGCTGAGAGTCAGCAATCGTCTCCATCGCTAAATGTGCTTCGCGATAGCTGAGTCCACCGCGTACTGGAGTCCCAACGCCGGGAGCGTCACGAGGGTCAATGGCATCCATATCTAAACTCAGGTGAATACCCTTGTTGCCTTCACCCGCGATTGCCAGTGCCTGCCGCATCACTTCGGAAAAGCCCAGTTGGTCAATAGTGGACATGGTGAACACATGAATAGCGTTGGCCCGCAACAAATTCTGTTCACCGACATCGAGGTCACGAGCGCCTACGATCACAATTTTCCGGGCATTGAGTTTGGGAGACCAACCCCCAACATTGGTGAGATGACTATCGCCGAGGCCCGCCAGCGCCGCCAGGATCATACCGTGAATATTGCCCGATGGAGAGGTCTCGTCGGTATTAAAATCGGCGTGGGCGTCAACCCAGAGGACGCCGATATCCGGGTGGACGCGGGCAATACCACTGATCGAGCCAAGCGCGATACTATGATCGCCACCGAGAATGAGCGGAAAATCATTTTCCTGGAGCGCCGTAGCCACGCTATCTGCCAGTTTTTCTGCAACCTGTACAATTGGTTCGAGATATTTTAAATGGGGAGTGCCGGATGGATGGCTTTCGGGTTGAGGAACAACAAGATTACCTGCATCGAGGACGGTATATCCAAGCTGGCGCAGCCGATCATTAAGACCTGCATAGCGAATAGCACTCGCGCCAATATCAACACCGCGCCTGTCTGCGCCCAGATCCATTGGCACGCCAATCACGCGAATACGCATACTTTTCCTCCTGCTCGCCTTTGAACAGTGTTTAACATTACTCTCATTATAGCCGCTTACGAGGCTGTTTGTCCATGCTTTTCACAAAGCCAATGAAATACAGGGATACAGCCAAATGTGGAGATGTGGGTTCAAGGAATTTTGCACGCCCAGGACACCTGCAAGGGGAATGTCCCTACGATACACGACCAGGCGTGTATCGTAGGGACATTCCCCTTGCAGGTGTCCTGGTTCCCTATTGATACAGCCAAAGCTTGTGTCATAAGTTATGAACGTTGTACAATGATGTGCAAGGCTTCTCACTTTAGCTGTTCCCTTCCTACTAGCCAGCTTTTGATTAAAGAAAGCGAGGTATATTGTGCGAAACGATAGTTCACGCGGGCAATCACGGCGTTTTAGTACCGTGTTAGCATGCCTTAGCATATTGCTTGTGCTACTAGTTCTGCTGGCTGCCTGCGGCAGTGGTGGCACGACGCCCACAACGAATTCATCTACGTTGGCAGCATCGCAGGTATTGCGTTTCCCGAACGTCGGTACCGCCGACATCGGTTTTCTTGATCCCGCGCTTGGGCCAGATGCCAACTCTGCGCAGGCCGTTGGCATGATCTATAGCGGATTGGTCAAATCAGATAAAAACCTGAACGTAGTGCCGGATCAGGCCACGTGGGATATATCTTCAAACAACACCGTCTATACCTTCCATTTGAAGCCCAATATCAAGTTCTCCGATGGCACTCCCGTTACAGCTGATACCTACGTCTACACGCTGACACGCGCATTGCTGCCAGCAGTGAAATCGGGCATTGCCTCGTTCTTTGAGGCAAATATCGTTGGTGCCAGCGACGTGAACAATGGCAAAACGACAACGCTCTCAGGTGTAAAGGCGCTCGACCCCACGACGTTGCAGATTACATTGACGCGCCCGACGCCCTATTTCCTGGAAGTGTTGACGAACTCGCTCTACTTCCCCTTAAATAAAAATATCATTAATCAGTATGGGCAGGTGAACTGGATACAACACGCCGCCGGCAACGGCATTGGCACCGGGCCATTCATGGTCAAAGAGTGGGACCACAACGTCAAAATGGTGCTGGTTCCCAATCCCAATTACTACGGCACAAAACCTAAACTGACGGAAGTGGACATGTCCTTTGTCCAGAACCCTTCGACCGCGTTCGAGTCATATCGCGCAAAACAATATGATTTCATCTGGAATCTGACGACCAACGACCAGTTGATAGCGCAAAGTATGCCAGGATTTGTGCGACAGGCACTCCTCCAGACCGACCTGCTCTTCTTTAATAACAAAATGGCTCCGTTCAACAGTCTGGCGGTGCGACAAGCGTTTGCCTATGCAACCGACAGAAATACGCTGGTAAGTGCCGCCTTCAAGAATACAGTTCTGGTAGCCCCAACCATTATCCCGCCAGGGATGCCTGGTTACCAGCCGGGCTATCCAGGGCTTCAGTTTAACGCGACGAAGGCGAAGCAACTATTACAGTCGGTGTACCCCGATGTATCCAAAGTACCGGCAATTACGTTTACTTATCCAAATTCACAGGTATCGTCGGCTGAAGCAGCAACCTTGCAACAGATGTGGCAAAATGCGCTCGGCGTCCACGTGAGTTTGCAGAGCGTTGAGCTGACTGCGTATAACAACGATACACAGAATCACTCGGTGCAGTTTGGTTTTACCCAGTGGGGTGCGGACTTCCCCGACCCTTATGACTGGCTGGCATTGAACCTGACGACCAACGCATCGAACAACGATGGACTGTGGAGCGATGCGCAATTTGACCAGACCGTCGCCCAGGCCGAACAATCCGCGGGTGCTGCTCGTATCGCACTGTATAATCAGGCTGAGCAGATAGCTATCACGAACGTGGGCTGGCTACCGCTTGACCATCAGGCAATGGCCGCGGTCATTCCACCCTATCTGAAAGGAGTGACGCTCAACGGCAATGGCCTGTTCTTTGGCGATTGGTCCGGCGTCTACCTGCTGGCACATTAATACCATGTAGGCGGTAGGGACCGATTGGTCGCGTCCGCGTACCTGTCTGTATGCCTTGCTTGACATACTCGGAGGAAGGCGGACGCGATCAATCGGTCCCTACCTGCCACATCGAACGTTATAATGATAGAATGTGTGAATCAGGCGACCTGTCTGGTCGCCTGACTGTTTTGTTTTGCGCATGTGCGCCGAAAAGGGAAGTTGTTCTATTTCAATGAGATATTTGAGACAGCACCGTCAACAACCGGGGCCACTTGTCTCACTCTTGTTTGGAGTGATGCTCTTGTTGTTGACCGCGTGTGGTAGCAATGGTAACGGGGGAAACGCAGTCCCTGTAGCGACCAGTACGCCCAGATTAGCGGCCCGGCAAGTTCTCTCATTTCCCAATGTGGGCATCTCGGATAGTGGCTCACTTGATCCTGCACAGGGGCCAGACCCAAATACAGCAATCATTACCACCATGGTCTATAGTGGATTGGTAACGCTGGATGCACAGTCCAACGTTATCGCCGATCAAGCAACATGGGAAATCTCGGCTGATAACAAAGTCTACACCTTTCACTTAAAGCAAGATATATTATTCTCTGATGGTTCGCCAGTCACCGCCCAAAGCTATGTCTATACTCTGACACGCGCCTTATTACCCGTCGTAAATTCTCCCATTGCCGCGTATTATGAGGGCGCTATTGTCGGCGCGAACAACGTCATGAGCGGCAAGGCGAAAACTCTGGCAGGGGTGAAGGCCCTGAATGCACAGACGTTACAGATTACATTGGCAAGGCCAACTCCTTATTTTCTCTATCTACTCACCAATCCCATCTTTTTCCCTGTAAATCCGCAGATGATACAGGCATATGGACAGACGGACTGGGTGAACAATGTGGCTGACGAGGCTATCGGTACAGGTCCATTCATGATTAAAGAATGGGACCGCAACGTGAAAATGGTCCTGGTACCCAATCCCTATTATTATGGCGCGAAGACTAAATTGACGGAAGTAGATATGTTTTTCGTCAACGACCCTTCCATCGCCTTTCAGTCCTATCGTTCCGGGCAATATGATTTTGTCTGGAATATTCAATCATCCGATCAGCTCGCGGCAAAAGGTATGTCGGGGTATAGCAAGGTGACGCAATTCGAAACAGATGCCCTGTTTTTCAACAACACGATGCCGCCATTTGATAATGCGACGATACGGCAGGCGTTCGCCTACGCGACCGATAAAGTGACGCTGGCGCACACTGTCTTTCAAGACACAGTGTTACCTGCGCAGACGATCATTCCACCCGGTATGGCGGGATATCAACAGGGTTATTCCGGCATTCCTTATAATCCCACTATGGCAAAAACGCTCTGGCAATCGGTGTATCCCGCGAATAGCAGCACCGGTAACACCGGTACTACTGTGCCAACCATAACATTTTCCTATCCGGGTTCGCTTGTCTCGCAGCAAGAGGCAAGCGCCTTGCAGCACATGTGGGAGAGCGCACTGGGTATTCAGATCAACCTGCAATCCACCGAGCAGACGGCATATGACGACGAGCGAGCCAAAAAGCAGATTCAATTTGGCTTCGTTCAGTGGAGCGCGGAAATTCCCGACCCTTATGACTGTCTCGCGCTCAATCTGCTTTCCACTGCCAGCAACAATAACGGTGGCTGGAACAATCCAACCTTCGATCAGGAGGTGGCGCAGGCAGAACAGACGACAGGCACGACCCGTCTTGCTCTCTACGATCAGGCGGAACAGATAGCCATCCAGGACGTTGGCTGGCTCCCACTCGATCACGAGGAATTGATTGCCGTCATTCCTCCCTTCATTCACGGCATCAGCATCAACGGCAATGGCCTGTATTTCGGCGACTGGTCCGGCGTGTATATTGCCCCACATTAAGCGGGTCTACGTCTATCCAGGGCCAGTAGGGACCGATTTATCGCGTCCCTACTGGCGTGTTTCCTTCTGGATGACGAGAGCCTATCAAGCCTCTGACTTGAAACTCACTACGGCTAGATGGTATACTTTAGAGAGATGAACCGTACCGTTGTAGGCCCGCCTGACCTCTGGCGGGCTTTCCTGTATTGCATGGTGGCTATCGCGCAAAGATAAGCGTTGATGAGCGATGATACAGGATACAGCGAAGACTATGCGGGATGTTCAGAAGTAATGATGCTTCAATATGCAATGATGCATGTTCGACCTATGTTTGGTCAATGTAAGGAGGTTCTTAGGATAATGGCTATTGAAATTCTTAATCCCTATGAAGTTGCGGTTGCGCAATTCGATGAAGCGGCTGACCGCCTCGGGCTCTCGCAAGCAATGCGAGCTATTTTACGCAAGCCTAAACGCGAATTGATCGTCAATTTTCCGGTGCGCAAGGACAATGGCGATGTAGAGATGTTCACTGGTTATCGAGTCCAGCATAACATTAACCGCGGCCCCGCAAAGGGCGGCATTCGCTTTAGTCCTGAAGTCTCGCTCGATGAAGTACGTGCTCTGGCAATGTGGATGACATGGAAATGTGCTGTTGTAGGTATCCCCTTCGGTGGCGCAAAGGGCGGCGTTATCTGCGACCCGCACCTGTTGTCGCGTGCCGAGCTTGAGCGCCTCTCGCGCCGCTATGCCACGGAAATATCCATCTTAATCGGCCCCAACAGCGATATTCCCGCGCCCGACATGAATACGAATCCGCAGATTATGGGCTGGATGATGGATACCTTCTCGATGCACCAGGGCTACTCGGTTCCCGCGGTGATTACCGGCAAACCACTGGCAATTGGCGGGAGCGAAGGCCGTTTGGAGGCAACAGCCCGTGGTGTGCAAGTCGTGGCCCGTGAGGCAATGATTGGGCTTGGTATGCGTCCTGCTGATTCGACCGTTGTGGTGCAAGGTTTTGGCAATGTCGGCAGTATCTCGGCACGGCTCATGCACGAGCTGGGTTGCAAAGTAGTTGGTCTAAGTGACATCAACGGTGGCGTCTACAATCCCAATGGCATTGATGTTCACAAGGCATTGCATCACTCCAAAGAACACGGCACGTTGCGTGGTATGCCCAACACGGAGCCTGTGACAAACATGGAATTGCTGGAACTGCCCTGTGATGTGTTGATTCCCGCCGCGCTGGAAAACCAGTTGACCGGCAGAAATGCCTCGCGTGTGAAAGCCCGCCTGATTATCGAGGCCGCGAACGGCCCGACCTCACCCGATGCCGACCACATCTTCAACGACCGTGGCATCGTCGTCGTACCCGATATCCTGGCGAACGCCGGTGGCGTCACTGTCAGCTACTTCGAGTGGGTACAGGACTTGCAGAGTTTCTTCTGGGCCGAGAACGAGATCAATGACCGCCTGGAGACCTTAATGATGCGCTCTTACCGCGCCGTGAAACAGAAGGCGGAAGAGCAGGATGCCTCTATGCGTATGGGGGCCTACCTGCTAGCCGTCGCTCGCGTCGCGGAAGCCACCGAGATTCGCGGCATCTACCCGTAATGTTTTTCGAGTGAGCAACAATAACACAGCCACAATGCCAAAAACCGCAGGTTTTTGGCATTGTGGCTGTGTTATTGTTGCTCACTCATTTCTTATTGCACAGGCTCGACTTCCAGGATTTTCAGCCAGATATCTTGCTTCGCATTGCTCTCAAGGGGATTCCACGCCGATTCCAGGCGGAATATGATGTTGACAGTCTGCCCGCTGTGTAGCGTTTGGATGCGTGTGCTGCCGCGTGTCAGTGTGCCGAGACGTTGCAGTGTGCCATGACCGAGGCGCAGACGTAGATTGCGCTTCTCGAAGCCACTTGCCCAGCGATCAAGCAGACGCAAGTTTTCCATCTGGAAGGTGGGTTCGGGGTTGGCGGCCCCAAACGGGCCTAACTCCTGTATTTTACTGTAGCAAGCATAATCGAGTCGCTCGAATTTGGTGAAGATGATATCTATCATCCCCGTCGCCTGTGAACTGGCGAGAGCATTGTCTTCTTGTTCGATAACGATGCCAGTGGGATCAGTTGGCTCATCCGCGTATTCCTGCGCGTCCT
>DATGJV010000138.1:0-3517 GCA_035295005.1 Ktedonobacteraceae bacterium
GGACGATAGAACGAACCGTAGCAGAAATAGGCACTGTTCGCCGCGCTTTAGGGCTTGAGAAAATGCACCTGTGGGGCCAGTCCTTCGGAGGATTATTTGCCCTCGAATATGCCTTATCCCAACCACAGGGCCTCGTGAGCCTGATCCTCGCCAGCAGTACCAGCAGCATACCCCTGTGGGTTGCTGAGGCGAATCGCTTGCGCGAAGAATTGCCGCCAGAAGTTCTGGCAACCATGTTGCGTCACGAACAGGCGGGTACGCTCGACGCCCCCGAATACCAACAGGCGACGAACGTTTTTTACGACCGCCACGTTATCCGCCTGAAACCCATACCACCGCATGTACAACGCGCAATGGATCAGGTCGGGCAGGTTTACTACACCATGAATGGCCCCACCGAATTTACCGTTATCGGCACCATCAAAAATTGGGATCGCACGGAGCGTCTGTCCGAGATTCACGTCCCAACATTGATCACATCGGGACGTTACGACGAGTCAACCCCGTTGCTGAACGAAGTTCTTCACAAAGGTATTGCCGGTTCAGAATGGGTTCTCTTCGAGCAAAGTTCCCATATGGCCCATGTCGAAGAACGTGATCGCTACATGGCAACGGTGAGGACATTCATCGAAGGTGTTGAGGCTAAAGCGGACTGAACCGAATGCGAGTATGCCCGGAGCAGAGAGACACGTAATGACATGAGTGGAAGGGCTTGCAAGCCCTTCCACTCATTCTCCTCAGTATTCAATCGCCGGTTGCGTTTTATATCGTATCACTGGCAGACTCTAGATGTGCATCCAGCACGACTCCATCCGTTTCCAACTGGCGACGTTGTTCCGGGCTATAGCCAAGCGACTCCAGTATCGCAAGCGTATGCTGCCCCAGGACAGGAGCGGGGCGATACATTTGTCCCGGCGTACTGGAATACTTGACGGGAAAACCGATAGCATGGATACGACCGGCGGTGGGATGCTGAACCTCGATATCCATCGCACGCGCTTTCACCTGTGGGTGCTGGTAGACTTCTTCGAGCGTCAATACCGGCCCGCACGGGACACCCGCCTCTTCGAACACCTTCAACCATTCTTCCGTGGTGCGCGTTTTCAGGGTTGCCGTAAGTGTTTCCACGAGTTCTGCTATGTTGGTCATGCGATCAGCGTTGGTAGCAAAATGTGGATTGTGCAGCAGGTCAGGACGCTCTACTGCCCGCGCCAGCAGTTCCCAGTTGCGCTGGTTTGCGGCTCCGATAGCAATCCACCCGTTTGAGGTTGCGAAGACCTGGTAGGGAGCCGATAGGCGGTGCGCCGTTCCAAGTCGCTGGGGAGCCGTTCCAGTAGCCCAGTACTCGTTGGATTCCCAGAAGGTGTAAGCCAGCGCACCTTCGAAGAGGGAGGTATCTATATATTGGCCTTCGCCGGTGCGAACACGCGAGAGTAACGCCGCGAGGATGGCATGGCTCGCGTACAATCCTGCGTTGAGATCGCTAATGGGTACGCCAACTTTGGCCGGTTCTTCAGGTGAGCCAGTGACCGAAAGCACTCCGCTCATCGCTTGCGCCACCAGATCGAAACCACCGCGCTCCCGGTATGGTCCCGTCTGCCCAAAGCCTGAGATGGAGCAATACACCAGGGCGGGATACTTTGCATGCACCTCCTCAAAGCCAAAGCCAAGTCGCGCCATTGTTCCCGGTCGGAAATTCTCCACCAGGACATCAGACCTTTCGATGAGACGCCACAATATCTCTTTCCCCTCTGTAGTACGAATATCTACAGCGAGCCCATATTTGTTGCGATTCATCGCGATGAATGAAGCTGGTTCTGAATGATAGTAGGGCGGAGCCATCCGTCGCGAATCGTCCCCACCTCGCGGATTTTCGATCTTGATTACCTCGGCTCCCAGGTCCGCAAGCAACATGGTACAAAATGGTCCTGCCATAATCTGGGTCAAATCTAAGACACGTATTCCTTCAAGCGCGGCTGGCATGAACGTGTTTCCTTTCTTTTTGGAGATGCTGACAGGCGAGATGCTGTATGATATTCTATCATATGCTCAACATAAGCGATACGAAGATGGTAACACGCCCGGAGGAAGGATATTATCATGTCAACTGGAAGTTCTGCTCGCCCCAGGGATGAAGGCGCTGTGCTGCTCGATCAAGCGGGGCCTGTGGCGACGCTCACATTAGCTCGTCCCGCCGCCCTCAATGCGCTGACATGGACGATGTATCAGCAGTTGGAGGCACACCTTGAGCGTCTCGGCGCTGATGATACTATTCGCGTCGTCATTATTCGTGGCGAGGGCAAGGCTTTTGCCGCTGGCACCGATATCCAGCAATTTGTTGGCTTTACCGCGGAGGATGGAGTCGCTTACGAACACACCATGGAAGCAATTGTGGAACGCCTCTATGCTTTCTCCAGGCCGACGATTGCGGCAATCCACGGGCCTGCAGTCGGCGCGGGCATTGTCATTGCCTCCGTCTGTGATCTCCGTTACGCGACACCCGCATCCCGTTTTGGCGTTCCTATCGCCCGGACGTTGGGCAATTGCATCACCCTGAAAAATTATCAGCACCTGGCAGACGCTTTTGGCGCAATGAGAACGCAGGAAATGCTCTTTACAGGGCGCTTGCTCACTGCTGCCGATGCGTTACAGGCCGGTTTTCTCACCGCAATCGTTGATGAGGAGCGACTCACTGCGCACGTGGCAGAAGTTGCCGGGCAAATCAGTTCTCTTGCTCCATTGACCATCTGGGCTGCGAAGGAGGGGCGGCGGCGTTTGAACACGGCTGAAGCGGCTATTGATTTTGATGATGTGATAGCGACCGTCTACGGTAGTGCCGACTTTGCTGAAGGTGTTCAAGCCTATTTAGAGAAGCGTAAGCCGACCTGGCGGGGTCAATAAAAAGAGAAGATCGAGATGTATCAAAAACTGATTCGGCCTTTGCTTGGAAAACTCGACTCAGAAACCTGGCATGTGAGGGCGCGAGAGGCACTCCACTTTGCCGAAACGACACCCCTGACACTTAAACTGCTTGAACAAAGTGGAGACAAACGACGGCGGTTGTACGATAAGCGGTTGCAGGTGGTTGTCGGCGGGGTCACATTTGACAATCCTGTCATGGTTGGCGCGGGCTGGGACAAAGCGGGGCGTGCAATACAGGCACTGTACACGCTAGGTTTTGCATCGGTTGAAGTTGGTTCGGTGCTTGCTATGCCTCAGGATGGTAATCCGAAACCGCGACAATTTATGCTCAGCTCAGGTGTCGCTTTAAACAGACTGGGTTTCAATAGTCCCGGCATGCATGTAGTTGCGGCAAATCTTGCGAGATATGCAAAGAGTGGTATCCCTGTCGGTATCAGCCTGGGGAAAAATAAGGAGGTGCAGGCAAAAGATGCACCACAAGCCCATGCGGTGGTAGCCGAGCGATTGTATGACTATGCAGCTTACTTTGCCATCAATGTATCATCACCTAATACGCCCGGACTCCGTGCTTTGCAAGAGAAGGAGCCGCTCACCG
>DATGJV010000139.1:0-3011 GCA_035295005.1 Ktedonobacteraceae bacterium
GACAGATATTACAACCGTACAGACTGAGACACCGATTGCAACTGTGATTGATCTGCTACTCGATGCCTCGTTTCGAGCATTACCTGTAGTTGATTCACACTCACGTTTACAAGGTATCATTAGCACTGGCGACCTGATTGACGCTGATGTGCTACCCATGCGGCGCGGTCTGGTACGCACTGCTTTAGAATTGGACGATTCGACCGCCAATGCTGTTCAAACGCCGTTGGAAAAAGCCCGGCAAAGTGGACGTACTGCTGCCGATGTGATGAATCGACAGGTGCGCTCCGTTGGGCCGCATCAATCTATTCGCGAAGCCGCGCAAATCATGCTGGAGACTAGTCTACGAAGATTGCCGGTTGTTGATGCGAACGGCGTCATCGTCGGGATGCTCTCACGCGCTGACCTGTTGCAGGTTGTCGTCACGAGTCCATTGATGAGTTCGCACGAAACCAGTAGTACGCAACCATTGCGCCGTACTCAATCTCAATTGTTGGCGGATAAGCCTCTGCAACAGCAGCCTATCGCCGACTACATGAATAGTGATGTAGCGACCGTCGGGGAACAGGCTCCCCTATCTGAAGTGGTGGATGCACTAACCATCTCCCCGTTCAAACGGGTGATTGTCTTGAGTCATAATCGCCAGGTTGCGGGCATTATTAGCGATGTGGACGTGCTGGCGCGTATGCAAGAGGAAGTGCGTCCAGGTTTGCTCAACGCGCTCACAGGTTGGGCGCGAGGCAAACCGGCGCGATTACCTACTGCCACGTTGCGTAACCAGCCGGGCAAAGCACGTATTGCCGCCGATATCATGAATAGAGATGTGGTAACTATCACCGAGACAACCACGGTACAGGAGACCATCGAGCGCATGATTGCGACAAAGCGCAAAGTGTTGCCCGTCATTGATGCGCAGGGCCAACTTGTCGGAGTCGTAGGGCGTTCCGACTTACTCCGCATACTCGTAGAGGAATAATTGACAATATGACTGATAAGAGTGAAAAGACTCATAAAACTGATAAAACCAATTTGATCGGTAGATATGCTTTGCCCAGGGCGGGTAAACGCATCCGTATTTTTATCGGTGAGGCCGAGGAATGGCAGGGCAAGCCGCTCTATCGTGCCATCCTGGAACTGGCACAGCGACAGGGAGTGGCAGGTGCAACTGTGACGCGAGGTATCGAAGGTTTCGGTCCTGAACATCATCTTTCGAGCGACCGCTTACCCGATATCGCGGATAACCTGCCTTTAATTGTGGAGATTGTAGAAAGCGTGGAGAAGGTGGAGGAATTGTTGCCCTTGCTCGACCGCATGGTGCAACGTGGCATGATTACCATAGCTCCTGTTGAGATTGTCTATACGGGGGAGGCATTATGACCGTACCATCCCTCGTTCTCATCATCTTAGTGGGTCTGGCTGGCTCGCTGGGAGCGTTAACTCGCTATCTTCTGGGACGGTATATTGCAGAGCGCATCATTTCGCAATTCCCGTTAGGAACGTTGTTCATCAATGTTACCGGCGCATTTCTCATTGGCCTATTATTTACACTGACCGCCCGAAATTTCCTGAGCGTTCCCTTGCAGACGATCCTGGCAACCGGATTTCTGGGAGGTTACACCACTTTCAGCACTATGAGTTGGGAAGGCGTGCAGTTAGCGCGAGGTGGTAGTACTCCGCTCAGTTCTCTCTATCTTGGCGGCAGCGTTTTACTTGGCTTGCTTGCCGCCGCACTGGGTATGGTGTTAGGGTGGGGGCTGTAATGCCAACAACACTCTCGACCCGCAGGCGTATGCTAGCTGTATTAAGTGGCGGCTTTCTCGGTACAATTACTCGTTATCTACTCAGTATCGCTATCCAATCCTGGTTGGGCAAGAATTGGCCCTATGATATTCTCATCATCAACGTTACTGGCGCTCTTGCCCTTGCGCTAGTCACAATGCTAGCCGATGACACTATGTTAATTGGCCCGACGCGCCGCCTCTTCATCAACGTCGGTTTTCTCGGTGCCTATACCACCTTCAGCACCCTTACCCTCGGTGATGTATTGCTTGCAAGCAAACAACAGTGGTCGCTCGCAGTCCTCTATCTTGTTGCCAGCATTATCGGCGGTGTGCTGGCAATCTGGCTTGGTGATTGGCTTGGTCAACTTGGTTTGCGCACCCGTAGGCGTTTTATCCAGCAAGCAAAAGTTGCAGCACGTAAACGTACTCACAGCCTACCTGCACTATCCCCTGATAGCGCGGCAAATGAAACGCACGTTGATATACAGGATGATGTGCTGTTACCCGAACCTCCTCATGAAGCAGAGATGAGGCGGGAACATTGATTGGACTGTTTGAGGTGGCACCAGGATGGCGGTAAAAACCACCGATAGCACAAATTGCTATCGGCAGTTTTTACCGCCATCCTGGTGCATGTATTGCAGGTTGATTTTCGTGACGAAAGCCTGGGAGGAAATCTACCAGGCGGGTGCCCAGATACCAAATTCGTTGTTATCGAGATCAGTCAACTGTGCCCATTTACCCCAGGGTTCGATACTGAGTTCCTGGGTCAGAGTGACCCCGCGAGCCTTGAGAGTTGCGCACGTTTCTTCGATATTGTCGGTATGCAGGACGAAGCCAGTCATGCCTGTTTTGTCGCCGCCACTCTGGCCGCGCAGGCCGAGCATGATATGGGTCTGTGTGCCGGGAAGAGCAATTTCAAGCCAGCGTTCAGTTTCGCTCATGGGCTGGTCGTCTACCTTTTCAAAACCAAGCTTGTTAACATAAAAATCGAGAGCTTTATCCTGATCGCTGACACCTATCGTGATGGTACCTATTTTCGTGAACATGTTTCCTCTATCCTTTCTGTTGATCGGAAGTCACCGTTTATACGTATACCGACCGGGTTAAGTAATCCCAATCGGATTCAGTATACCCCATCAGGATGAGGAAAACTTCTCCTATCTTGCTCAATTGCCTCTACATCTGCTCATTTGGCTTGCGTGGCAGCGTGAAGAAGAATGTGCTGCC
>DATGJV010000140.1:0-3561 GCA_035295005.1 Ktedonobacteraceae bacterium
GGCAGCAACGCGTTGCTGCCGGTTGTTTGCATGTCCCTGTATTTCCCTAACTGTTTGTGACGGTATGGGCAGAGATGAACGCCTGGATGCGCTGCCAGGAATCGGCGGATTCTTTGGCGAATTCGCTCTGTTTGCGGTCGAAGAAGCTGTGCGGCGCACCGGGATAAATCACAAGTTCATGCTCGATATTGGCCTTTGCCAGCGCCTCGTCGAACTGGTGGATTGCCTCCGGCGGAAGGCCCTGATCGGCACCGCCAAATAGACCAAGTACGGGGCAAGAAAACTGATTTACGAGGTCTATCGGAGCTGGCCCTGGCATCCGTTCGTTAGGAAGTATCTGTCCATAGAAGCCGATAACGCCCGCGAGACCCTGGCTATTCGCCGCCTGGCGGAACGATTGACCACCGCCGAAGCAGAAACCCACGGTGAAAAGTGATTTCGGCGCGTTTTGTTCACTGCGCAGATAGTTCAGCGCAGCGGTTACGTCGGCAGCTACTAATTCCCGCTTCGTCTGCATCACATGCGGCCAGAAATCAAAATCCTCACCACGGGCAGTCAGGCCAGCCGTGCGCCCAAAATAGTCAATAGCGATGGCCTCGACGCCTACCTCGGCAAAGCGGTTGGCAAGCTCTTTGTAAAAGTGAAATAGGCCGCGTACATCGGGCAAAATGACGATACCAGCGCCTGTCGGCGTGCTGGTATGAGCAACGTAGGCTGCGAACTGCGCCCCGTCGGATGACGTTAGCACAAGGTCTTCGCCTCGTGCAGGGTTATCGCTGATAAGCTCAATTGGCGGTTCAGCGTCATGATCGAAACACATAATGCAGTGTATCCTCCTGATTGGGAAATTACGTTGATGGATTTGTACAATTCGGGTACTGCGTATCTATCATATCACCTGTTGGCTATACCATGCTGGATACAAAACAGTCAAAACATGGGTCATCCATTCATCACGTGGTTCGCACGGTGTAGCCGTCTAAAAAGAGGAGCCAGCAATTTCTCGCCTTGCAATGCTCGCAAGAGCGCGATGTTGGCGATGATGATCGCTAGCGAGAGCGGCGGCAATAAACCTTCAAGGTCTGAGGCGTCACATAGCTGTCACACAACACAAATCGGTGAGATGCGCCACATTGTCAGGCTATTTCATTTCATCTTCGCAATATAAGGGCAACAGCACGCAGAACGTTGAACCCTGTCCTTCGATGGACTCGAACCAGATACGCCCACCATTGCGCTCAACCAGTTCACGGCAGAGATAGAGGCCAAGACCGGTACCTTTGATTTCACGCTCCCTGGCATTATCGGCACGCATAAAACGTCCGAAGATATGGCCCTGTTGGTCGTGGGGAATGCCAATACCAAAATCCCGGACGGAGAGCATGGCCTGATGGCTCTCCAGTTTCTCGCAGACGGTGATTTCGATGTTACCCCCGTCGGGGCTATATTTGATGGCGTTGTTGATCAGATTGGTTATCACCTGCTCGATGCGTTGGCGGTCAATAATGGCAACGATATGTTCCGGGGTTGCTGTAAAGATAAGCGTGTGTTTGTCAGAGCTGATGCGCAGCCGGTTAATAACTCGTTGCAGCAAGGCAACGAGGTCGGCTGGCTCGCTGTGTAATTCGAGCCGCCCACCCTGGAGACGTGTCACATCAAGCAGGTCGTCGGTGAGTTCAACAAGGCGATTGGTGGACTGATCTATAGCCTCGATGGCTTCTGTTTGCCAATCCGCTAATTCCTGTCCTTTGCCGCGTGAAGCCTGGCGCGTTAACATCTGCGCGTAGCCTTTGATTGCTGCCAGCGGAGTGCGCAATTCATGGGCAGCGATACCCACAAAGTCATCTTTGAGGCGCTCAGCCTCTTTCAATGCCGTTACGTCCTGATGAACAACAATCGCAGCAGGCTCCGCTACGGAGGATTGCTTCTCGTCAGTTGACGACCAGCTAAGCACACGCGCATCAAGCGACACGGCGTTGACTAACATAGGTAGAGTTGTCCCATCGGAATGGCGAATCACCTCCTGATAATGCCGCACGGAGACGCCCGTCTGTAAAGTGCGCATTGTCGCCAGTTCGTCCACAGGAAGAGGCCGCCCATCGTTACGAAAGATGCGAATACCATTCGCTGCCAGAAACTCTTTCATCGGTCGCCCCGGTGTCCAGTTCGCGCCCCATACCTCTGCCGCGGCACGATTGGCAAGCACGAGCCGGGCATCTTTACCGCGCACAAGATAGACACTGCCGGGTATTTCGTCAATAATTGTTTGCAACACCGCGCTTTGTGCCTTCGTCTCGGCATGTGCACGACGCTCCATGATGAGGCGGCGGGCCTCCGTTACTTCATGCCATACAACCACGGCTCCTGTCGTGGGTAGTTGCGTCCCATCGAGGAGACTCCTCTGCTGTTGCAATGATCCGCTCGTGTGATCGGGTGCAAGCAACGGGGCGGCGCTGACAATAAATTCCCGGTGTTCTTTTTGTCCATCAACGATACTGACGGGCATTCCCTGTTCTACGTTCCCATGTAAGGCGGGATCGGCCGGTTCACGCAATATTGTTTCGATATTGATCATATCTTCTGGCGACTGCTCCATGCTTTCCCGCAAATGACGGGCGGTGCGATTCTCGCGCAGCACCTTGCCTTGCTCATCAATCAGCATCACGCCGTCGGTGATACTTTCAAAGATAGCGTCGAGTTCCCGTGCCTGTATTTGTGCCTCGTGAAAGAGCCGGGCATTTTCTATAGCGATTGCAGCTTGAGCTGCTAACCCGACCAGCATAGACTCATCTTTCGGCGTGAATTTGTCCGGTTCATTATGCCCAAGCAGCAAGCCGCCACGTACCTGTCCATCGCGGTTGAACAAAGGAACGCCGAGAAAACTGCGCACAATCGGATGTCCCCGCGGCACACCTAAAGTCTGTAAATCCTCTCGCGCCAACGTTCCCTGGGCATAGTACGATGCGGCCTCCCTGGCGGCCTCTCGCGAAGAGCGAGCATCTTTTTGCACGGTATCTCCTATAGCACCCATTGCCCCGATTGGCCCGTGCGCTAAAAGGGCCGAGCCATGTGTCATTGTCAGGGCATCTGGAACACGCACAGGAACGCCATAGCGAAAAATGGGCGCGAGCAGCCCTTCACCGCCGAGAGGCATACGGCGAAACAGGCGCTCCTGCCCTTTCGTCACACCCACCACTGCGGCCAGATGAAAAAGATTGCCTTCTGAGGGTACCACGGGCTGACCTGATGCGTTGACGGGGCGCAGTGTAAAGGCCGCGAAGCCGGCACCCGTCAGATCACGAGCTGTCTCCGCAATGAGATGCAGCAGACGTTCCTCATCCAATTCACTTGCGAGAGCCGCACCAACACGGTTTAAGGCGCTCAATTGCGCGGCCCGTTGTTCAGCAAGCGCACGCCTCTGGCGTGCTAACCCCACCAGCGCCAGCACGAATATCGTCACCGAGGTGACAGTGACGAGCTGCGTGAGGCTTTGCTCGGTCAATCCTTTGAATGCAAACGCTGGCGAGACGAAGAAATAGTAGATGCACGCCAGTTCCAGCA
>DATGJV010000141.1:0-2874 GCA_035295005.1 Ktedonobacteraceae bacterium
AGCGCCTTCGCCATCACCGTTTTTCCCATTCCCGGCACATCTTCGATAAGAATATGCCCGTCGCTGAGTAAGGCGACGAGCAATAAATCAATAACATCCAGCTTCCCAATCATCACACGCGCAACGTTCTCGCGTATCGCATTAGCCGCCTGCTGCACGGCCCTCACGCTATCGGCAAAAGAACCATTTATCATCTAAAAATCTCCTCGACGAGCGTCAATACATGGAATAGCAATATGATATCACAAAGTCTTGACTTTCCCCTTTTTTCATGGTATATAATAAGTAACAAAATAACTGACCGACCAGTCAGTCTATATAAAAGGAAAAGAGAGAACGATGTCGCCGAAACAAGATGTGAGCGAGGAACGCAAAAATCAAATTCTTGATGCCGCAATGAATATTTTTGCGAAAATGGGCTTTCACAAGGCGCGTATGGACGATGTGGCGCAGGAGTCAGGTCTGAGCAAAGGGGCGTTGTACTGGTATTTCAAAAGCAAGGATGCCATTATCGCCGCTATTCTGGAACGACTATTTAATATGGCCTTGAAGGATTTGAAACGGCTCGAGGAAGCCGGGGAAGGGTCCGTTCGCGAAGGATTGATGGCATATTCGCAACAGTTATTGGGCTACATGGAGCGTATGAGACCGTTATTGCCGATGATGTATGAATTTTATGCACTAATCGGGCGTCAGAAGTTTGTGCAGCAATTGGGCAAAGGCTACTACAGAGAGTACATTGGAATAATGGCGAAGGTTATTCAGCATGGAGTAGAGCAAGGTGAGTTCAGAGCGGTTGACCCGGTGGAGGTTGCCGCCACCTTTGTTGCTATTTTTGAAGGGTTGACCTTGATATGGGCCGTGGATGCTGAGTCATTGCCGCTTGAAAAGCAATTACCGGCCTCCATGCGCCTGTTACTTGATAGTTTACAGAAACCAGAGGAGTAAAGCAATGGTGCAAACAGCGAAGCCTGTATTACAGGTGCAGAATTTGTATAAATCTTTTGGCAGACACAAGGTACTGCGAGGCGTCAGTTTCGCGGTCTATCCGGGGACGCTTGTGGGTATTGTGGGAGAGAATGGCGCGGGCAAGTCAACATTGTTGCGCATTCTTGCCGGTGAATTGCGGCCCAATAGCGGTGAAGTGTTATTGGATGGCGCTCTGGGCTATTGTCCGCAGGCCGTCGTATTGAACGACGCGCTGACCGTTAACCAACATCTGGACTACTTCCGCGCAGCATATAACATGAGTGACTTGCGCTATGCGTATGACCTTATCAACAAGCTCGGTTATCAAAGATATATGAATGCCGTAGTTGGTACGCTAAGCGGCGGCACGAAGCAAAAGCTCAATCTGACACTTGCATTGATGCACCAGCCCGGTGTCCTGCTACTGGATGAGCCATATCAAGGCTTTGATTGGGAGACGTACCAGCATTTCTGGGAAATGGTGACTGAGTTGCGAGCGCGTAATTGTTCGATTCTCGTTATCTCACACCTGCTGTTTGAGCAAAAGCGATTTGACATGGTGTATCACTTGCAGGAAGGCAAGATACAGGAAGCCGCGCAGGTACAGCTTTCCGCTTGAACAATAACGACCTGTACTCTGTCCATGTTTGTATTCGCGATTTACATATGATTTACACATAAGGAGAAACTTACTATGCCTACAAAAATTAAAGATACACGACCGCCGCAAGGTCTGGCTCGTAAAATGTACCGTTTACCTATCTGGTTATTCCATGCCCATCAGGGCTGGCTGCTGGGGGGACACTTCCTGTTACTCACCCATACAGGTCGGAAGAGTGGACTACCCCGCCAGACCGTGCTGGAAGTGATTCAGCATGATAAAGCCAGCGACACCTATTATGTTTTCGCGGGCTTCGGCGAGCAATCGGACTGGCTAAAAAATGTCGAGAAGACGCCGGAAGTAGTCATTAATGTAGGGAGTCGGCGCTTCCATGCTCTTGCGACGCGCCTTTCATCCGAAGAGGCTGAACTCAAAATACTGGACTATGCCCGCAGATATCCTGTCGCGATACGTGTTCTGCCCCGCATGATGGGCTACAAAGTAGATGGTACCGAGGCAGATTTTCGCGCCCTTGCCCACATGGGCATTGTAGTCGCTTTCCGTCCTAAAATTTAAGGAGAAAGACAATGGTTCTCTCATCTGGCAAAAGGTATGGAGTGGCAACCCACTATACCTTGCTCGAACAAGTGAAAAATCGGCTGGCGCTTGGATTGCTGCTGGTGTTTGTCCCGCTCTGGTACTGGTTTGGCTATCTGTTTACGACGAATGACCCGATAGGATTCAGATTTCGCGCAACCAATACCTTTTTGCAGGTAAGTTCGCTGCATATCACGCTCTTGACGCTAGGACTCAACGCCATAACGCTGATTGTTGGTTTTATGTTTTTTGCGGCGACCCGTAAAAATATGCGTTTCGATCATCGTCTCGTCTTGAGCGGTTATCCACAACTTCAACTCATCCTTGCCCGGCTCACAGCATTACTTGTGGTTTCATGCCTCATCGCGCTCTATGCCTGTGCCATCCTCCTCATTTTCTGGCGTCCAGTTGTCCTCCCTGTTGTCTGGTTGAGTTTTTTCCTGGGTACGCTCATCTATGGTGGGTTGGGTATTTTGCTTGGCGTGCTGGTGCGCGGCGAACTGGAAGGCTTCTTTGTCATTATCATGGTGAGCCTCATAGATACATTTATTCAGAATCCCATTGGCAATCCAGCCGCCAATAAAGATTTTGTCATGGGATTTCCAGCGTTCGCGCCAACGCAACTTGCTGTCGCCGGAGGCTTCACGCATGTCATGCCCTGGCTCTACATCCTGATTTCGCTGGCATGGCTGGTCAGCTTTACTTTG
>DATGJV010000142.1:0-10062 GCA_035295005.1 Ktedonobacteraceae bacterium
TGGTTGGCATGATGTGGTTCCTTTCTTTGTCATCTAGATTCGTTTCTCTACGTTACTAAGTTTACCAGATAGTGTCCACTCACCAACGATATGAGAGTCCCTCAAACAGTTTTGCTGTCAGTTTTGCTGTCAGCGGGCAAAGGTGGAGGCGTGGCAGGGGCGAGAAGCGAGGAATAGAGCCGGTTCGGGAGATGCGGGGTGTCGAACCTTGCCAAATCCCCCCTTCGGCATATCGAAGCCTACAGTTCGGCACCCCACTAATGGAGTCGCCTGACAAGCGGTCCGAGGCAGGAGGAGCGCAAGGCAGGGGAGTGAATGACAGGCAAGCTGACAGGAACCAGGATTGCCAAAACTTCGCACCTTCTGAGATCCACTCATAACTGGTGAGGGGGTCCCCAATTGTGAAGGAAAGCCGCGATCTGTGGTGGAAGTCCGTGATGGGTGGTCTCATACTGGGGAAGCACAGCCGGGTGACCAGCATATCGAGCAAGCGGCTCAGTCCGCGTTGCAAGGTGATTTTACCCGGTTGGCGATCTTTATGGGGTTCCCAGCCTCCCAATTTGGCCAGCAGTTGGACTTCGACCAACCACACCGCACGGGTGACCCGCTGGCCAGGACTTTGGCGACGGACGTTCGTGGCGTAGGTCACGCGCACGGGACAGGCGGCTACCTCCACTTCGATCGGTTGCTTCTTGGCGGGTGGTTGCTTGCCTCGTTTGACCACCAGCGTCGTCTGGACACGTGCCAGGGGTCGCATCTGTCCGCGTGCCTGCTCCAACTTGCCCTCCTGCCACTGCCCGTGCCGATCCTGAAAGCTGACCAGCCGCTCCAGATGATAGACGCGACAGACCAGATGTTCCTGTGCTTCCCAAATCGTGCGCCACACCGCCACATCATCCTGCGCCACTATCCAGCAGCCAGGTGACGATCTTGTGCTCTTTGAGTGAGGTGAGTGCCTGGCTGACCCTCTGCAGCGCCTCTTGGACCTCGGCAGGCCCGACTCGCGAAAATCGGGGGCCTGACTGCTGAAGAGATGATGGTAGAGTACCCCTCTTCTGCCTGGGGTCACCCCAGGCACATTGAGCGTGCGGTAGCCTGGCACCAATTTCTCTGGCAGTAAAACATGTCGGGACCCGTATAGGGATGAGCATAAATCGGCAGCTCGCGAACAGATGGTGCTACGTCCTGCCACTCTCGATGATGAGAATGGCGATGAGACAGACGGACTCAGGCATGAACCATTTCTGCTGCCCCCAGATCACCGCGACCCATTCCCACAGATACAGGCACACGATAAAGCGTGCGACGAGTAATGATGTCATTGATACTCAACAAGAAACGCTACGTATCTGGTTTACGCCCAACGACAATCTGTCGGGTTCCTTGCGCAAAAGATTGCCCTGCATAGCCGCCATAAATGTTTTCAATCTCGAATCCCGATACATGGAAGAGCCAATGTAGCTCACCTGGGAAGAATACTCGCGAATCGAGCCGAATCAGGCGGCGCTCATTTGCCCCGGAGGCAAAGAACTTTTCGTAGATAAACGTGATATGATTAATTTGTGCATACCGATCATAATGATAGGTGGAGTACACTGCCATTGTGAATGTTTCATCGGCGGCCTCAATGATCTCTTGTAAGGAGACCTGGGAAGAAGAGCCTCCTAAGCCAATCATGGGCAGCGAGATGTCCACTACAAAGCGACCGCCGGGAGCAAGGTGTTCGTAGGCAGTACGAAATGCGTCGAGCTGTTGCCTGGTTTCATAGAGATGGCCGAGTGAGTTGAAGGCGAGAAAAATAAGATCAAATCGGCACATATTCTCCAGGTTGTACCGGCACATATCGCCATGATGCAACAAAACACGCTGCTTGACTGTATCTGGCTCGCGTTCAAGCTTCTCTCTATAAGCTGCCAACATATGCTCATTTATATCCAGACTTTCTAGCTGAAAGATTTGCGGGCTATGCAGCAATTCTATTCCAATACGTCCACTCCCGCAGGCCAGTTCCAGCACATAGGTTGGCTCGTAACGTCGGATCATCTCGCGCCAGAAAGGGATATCCATTTTTGACTGCGATTGGCACATCAGTTCATAGTCATCAATTTGTCGATAATATTCATCTACTTTATATGCCATTATGTAGTCCTTTCCATTTGTAGATGCATTTCGGTTTTCTGATTGCGCTGCGCTGATCCCATATAGGTCAATCCGCTGCGGGTTAACTGGCGTGGCCGCTGAGAGTCGGCCAGACGGAGCAAAGTCAGCGCAATCCCCGCGTAACCCACCATATAATCTGGAGTGAAAATGATCGGGGATTCTGATGACCACACGAGCATGCCGTCCTTTTCCACAGCGAAGGCCTCCAGGAGTGCTGCGAGTTCAAAGGCTTGCGAGCGGTACTCCTGGTTGTCAGTGAACTGAGCCATATCCAGGAGAAACTCGATATTTCCCGCCAGACCGTGACACTGCACTGGACCACAGGCACGATTCCCATGAGCGACGGTCCGGGCCGCCCGTTGGGCGATTTCCAGGCTTGCAGGAAACACCTGCAACTGAGCTGCGTGCAGAAAAAAGCTGCCAATCCCCGTCGCCCCGTGGCACCAGAATGCCCCTCGTGGGTGCGCTCCCTCGACGTCTACATCCGGCCAGTGAAGTCCGCTGGCATCGCCTAGCACAGCAACCGCCTGTCGTTCAAGCCAGCATCCTGCTGCCTGAGCCGCTGTGAGAAAACGTTCCTGCTGACTTGCCTCATAGAGGTCCAGCAAGACATCGCCGATGCCTGCTGCGCCATGAGCATAGCCAAGCAGGACGGAGCCGCCCATATTTCCATAGCCAGATGGGATTCTCCAAAATAGTTCCGCTGCTGTGTTTCTCTCAGCAGTATTTAGAAGTTCCTCACCCGCACGCACTGCTGCCTGCAATTGTAGCGGATCAGCTGTTGCATCCCAGAGCCAGAGATGAAACCGGATGCGCCCTGCTGTTCCATTAAAGAGATCGGGCGAGCCGAAAGGGAGTGTTGCTATGAAGCGGCCGCGCTCCAGCGCCTCGTTCATCAAGGCCGTATCCGAGAGTACCTGACCAGCTCGCAACAGTGCAGTACCCACACCTGCTTCCCCAACATATAGCCCTGCCAGGATCGGCCCTGGCAGACGAGGTGCTGTGGTCAACCAGCGTGCGGCCTCAGCCAGGACCTGTCGCTGAGACGGGTCGGAGAACTCGGCGACCAGTTCGGCGAAGGCCAGGAGAGAGCCGCTATTCCCCGTATTCAGGTCACGAGCCTGCCTGCCTTTCCCGATGTAGTGAGTACTCGTCCATCGGAGGCCGGTTCCTTGAGGATCGGGCTGAGCAGCATGGCTCAGTGTTTCGCTCAAGCGGCGAGCTAACTGGCGGTAGTCCTCGGGAGTACGCCTCGTGGCAATTTGCTCAGAAGAAGCCGCGCTGGAGACAAGGACGGGATCGTTTGTAGTGGGGGATAGAGCCTCAAGCGCGCTTCTCAGTTCGGCGGCCGATACAAAGCGTTCGCCGGGATTCGGCTTGAGGCAACGCTCAATAATCTCCGCCAGGTCCTGGTCAAGCGTGGGATTGAGCAGGCGAGGTGGGCGTGTGGTCAAAGCAGCTTCACGAGGCGCAAGAGAGGGCTCTGCGCCGGTTCCGATGAGATAGAGCAAGGCCCCCAGGCTATACAGATCGTCGCTGACCGTCGGCGGTTCTCCCTTCTGTTGCCGCGGCGACATATAGCCAGGCGTACCAAGCCCATAGATGGATATATCGCTGTTGAGTCCATACACCAGCCCAAAATCGATCAGGTGGAGCTGCCCATCGGCGGTGATAATCACATTGGATGCTTTCAGATCACGATACAGCAGTCCCTTTGCATGGATCGCTTCGAGCATCGCGGTGAGTTCCTTACCCCAGGCAATCACTTGTCTTCGGGGTGTCTTATATCCCTGAGTCACATAGCGCTGGATATGTTGGGCCAGCGTTTCCCCATCCAGATCTTCCAGAACCAGGAAGACCTTACCTTGCTCTTCTACTAAGTCGTAACAGACTGGAAAACCCGGATGAGGAGCAAGAGCTGCCAGCACTTGTGCCTCATAGCGTAGGCGCTTGCAGATGCTATCCTCTCCCTGGCCTCGGCCCTGGACGAAACCCAGGCCCGGACATTTGATAACGCAGCGACGTGCCTCCTGTAGATCAACCGCCAGGAAGACTCGACTCTGAGCCGTCTGATAGAGGGTTGTCAGGAGCAGATAGCGGTCGGCAAGGAGCATTTGCGGTGCCGGAAGCTCCTCTGCCACTCCGGCTGTGAGGAAGGGGTCAACGACCCAGTCTGGTGGAAGATAGGATGAATGGCGAGGGTCAGCAATGAGCTCCTGTTCTGGCGTCTGTATCATCGCTTGAAAAGCTCCCCATACTGTTTGCATGATTTGGGGTTGAAAGCTCCCATAGCGATAAAAGACGAGGCTCCCAGGATGCAAGGGGCGGTCAGACGGAACGGACGGCGCGGGCAGTCCGCGCGTGGCAGCATCCAGACTGGTAGCCAGGCGTACAGCCTGTTCCTCATCATGAGGATAAATAGTAAGAAACTTGCCAATCTGACTGAGTCCAGCAGAGCCGCTATTGAGTCTTGCGAGGTCTTGTAGTGAACCGAGTACTTTGAACGAGACCTCCTCGGAGAGCAAAAGTGGCAGGACGAGATGTAACAGTTGCTCCGCAGATGCATCACAAGCGGCAAGATGAAGTTTCCAGCCTTGCTGTGGAACAGGGAGAGCCTCATAGGAAACCATAACCCAGGGGAAATCCGGCCCGGAGGGGGCCCGAACCTGCCGTCGAGACGCGAATGGGGATGGATATCGATTGCTGTAGTCCATCACAAGTTCAAAGAATGTGGAAGTCAGCACCACGGATTTCTCGGAATCTGGGCTGGTTTGAATCATCGCTGAAAAACTCCTTGCAGGATGGCCCATACACAGATGAGCAGAAAACTTGCTCATCTGTGCATCGTTGGCCGCTGTATCACGAATGCACTTTTCGAACTCCTGGACTGCGCTTACAGCAATGAGTTCTCCGAATGTTGCCATTAAACAGTCAGGGTCATTACATATTAAAGGTGATATAACACGTGGATGGGCAGTCGCTTGAGAAGCATGTCCCATCAGAACAGCAAATGGGATCTATAAAGCCATCGGGAGTGGGGAAAGGCCTGGCTCCGACAGGGAAGCCGAAAGTGCTGAGCGTCCTTTCCGGGTCAGCCGCGGCTTTCTTAAGGAAGCTGCGATCAGTACCCGCTGTTTCCAGAATGGCCTGAGCTTTTGCCCGGGCGAGAGTAAGTTCCTGCGGATTCAGGGCTTCAATGCTTGCAATCATGAGAAATGATCCTTTCTTTTCCAGAAACTGGAATCGGCTGAGATGGACGGGCCTCAGCCAGAAGACTAAGAGATAGTCTTTCGACTCAATCTTTTTGAACGCTGCTGTTAAGTAGCAGCATTTCTCTTCTTGAGTATAATCTTTGCAAGGGGGAAAACATATATCTTTCTGTTGCGGAACAGTTGCATTCATGTTGCATGTAACCTGTATAGGTATTTCTTTTCGGAAACTTTACTGATCTCAATCTGATTTTAAATGCATAGAGTTGCCAGGGTGTCGTTATCGGCTTTTGAACACTTAACAGTATCTTGGCCTATTTCAAGCTGATCTCGTGTCCATCAATGATGGGCACGGTCGTGAGGAAAGACTCATGGTTGCTCGTGGAGCAAAGGAGGATCTTGTATGAACGCCAGGCCGGGAACGACCGCCAACGGACAGCTCAGACATGAACGCGAGCTGCGCGGATGGTCTCAGAAACGAGTAGCCGATGCGGTGGGAACCAACAAGTTTATGGTCAGCCGTTGGGAAGGAGGGGTCATGATGCCCAGTCCCCACTTCCGAGAGCAGTTGTGCCTGTTGTTCGGAAAAACAGCGGAGGAACTCGGCTTCATTCCACCAGTGACAAGCTACAAGGAAACCGTTGAAGTAACTCTGTTCTGGCGCGTCCCGCTGCGGCGTAATCCCTTCTTTACTGGACGAGCTGGGATCTTAGAGGAATTAGACGCACTATTGCGGACCAGTGAGGCAGTCACCCCCACCCAGTCCTATGCTTTATACGGATTGGGAGGGATTGGCAAAACGCAGCTTGTGGTGGAGTATGCGTATCAGCATGCCCGGGAGTTTGCCGCCATCTTCTGGATTGGGGCAGAAAGCGTCGAGACCATTGTTGCCAGTTTTCTTGACATCGCCGAGGTATTGCAGTTGCCACAACGACAGGAAGCCGATCAGCAGCAGGCCATTGCTGCCGTACAGCGCTGGTTGACCACGCATCCCGGGTGGTTGTTGATCTGGGATAACCTGGAAGACCAGGAACTTTTCCAACGTTTTCTCCCGTCAACCCGTCATGGAGTAAACCTGATTACCACGCGTAGTCAGGCCGTGGGAACGTTGGCACAGGGCATCGAGGTGCAGACGATGGAGCCAGAGGAAGGGATGCTGTTTTTGCTGCGCCGGGCGAAAGTCTTCGCTGGTCGCTTGGAGAGCGAGCAGATGAGCCAGTGTGCCGTGAGATTGCCCGCAGACCATGCCGCAGCACACACTCTGGTGACAATCATGGGAGGGTTGCCTCTCGCGCTTGATCAGGCGGGAGCATATATTGAAGAGTCTGGATGTAGCGTCTCTGATTATCTGCAGCGCTATACGACCCAGCGTGCTCAGTTGCTCGAACGACGCGGGGTGCTGGCCAGAGACCACCCGGAAACGATTGCTGCCACCTTCAGGCTTGCGAGCCAATGTCTGGCGCAAGATCATCCCATAGCGGCTGATCTGCTGCGAATCTGCGCCCTACTGCATGCCGAAGCCATCCCGGAGGAACTCTTTACGGCAGGTGCGCTCCATCTTGGACCAGTTCTGGAGTCTCTAGCTGCTGATCCTTCTCAGCTTGATCTGGCCATTGTTGCCCTGAGGACCTTTTCTCTGGTGCAGCGACATCCTGAGGCCCACGTGTTCTCCATCCATCGGCTGGTGCAGGCAGTTCTTCAAGAGGAGATGAGCGAACTGGAACGCAAGCAGTGGCAGCAGCGGGCCGTACGCATGCTCAACGCCCTCTTTCCCGAAGCTGTTCCGCAGGCATGGCAGCAGTGCAAGCGTCTCCTGCCGCATGTGCTGGCCTGTGCCGCATCCATAGCAGCTCAGACAGAAGAACAGGACTTAGCGGAGGTGCTGCGTAAAGCCGCAGATTATCTGCACGAACGGGCCCAGTACGAGCAGGCCGAGCCGTTGTATCAGCGGGCCTTGCACATCTCAGAACAGGCCCTGGGACCGAAACACCCCAATGTGGCCACAGTGCTGAATGGGCTCGCGAAGCTCTCCTATGAGCGGGGCAAGTACGAGCAGGCAGAAGCGTTGCATCGGCGAGCCTTGCACATCCGAGAACAGGCCCTGGGACCAGAACACCCACTCGTGGCCGCTTCGCTCAACAATCTAGCAGTCCTCTATGAAATTCAGGGCAAGCACGAGGAGGCGGAAGCCTTGTATCGGCGCGCCCTGCACATTCGGGAACAGATCCTGGGGCCAGAACACCCTGATGTAGCCGCTTCGCTCAACAATCTGGCAATCCTCTCGAAGATTCAGGGCAAGTACGAGGAGGCGGAAGCCTTATATCGGCGCGCCCTGCACATTCGGGAACAGGTACTGGGGCCAGAACACCCTGATGTAGCCGCTTCGCTCAACAATCTGGCAATCCTCTATAAGAAGACTCAGGTAAAGTATGAGCAGGCGGAAGCCTTACTTCAGCAGGCCCTCTACATCTGGGAGCAGGTGTTGGGACCAGAGCATCCCAAAGTGGCCTTTTCGCTGAATGGGCTCGCGGACCTCTCCACTGAGCGCGCTCAGTACGAGGAGGCGGAAGCTTTGTATCAGCGAGCTCTATACATCTCCGAGCAAGCGTTAGGGCCAGAGCATCCCCAGGTGGCTTCTCTGTTGAATGGGTTAGCGAACCTCTATAATAAGCAGAGGAAGTATGAACAAGCGGAACCGGTCTGCCAGCGAGCTCTGTACATCTCCGAGCGGGCATTTGGGCCAGAGCATCCCGAGGTGGCCCACCCACTGAATGGGTTAGCGGACCTCTCTACTGGGCAGGGCAAGTACGAGGAGGCGGAAGCCTTGTATCAGCGAGCTCTGTACATCCGCGAGCAGACGGTGGGGCCTAAGCATCTGGATGTAGCTTATCCGCTGAGCGGGCTGGCCAACCTCTATCGACAGCAGGGCAAGTATGAGGAGGCGGAGGCGTTGTATCAGCGAGCCCTCGTGATTCGGGAACAGCGTCTGGGATGGCACCATCCTGAGACAGCAAGGACCCTGGCAGCTCTGGCATTGCTCTCGCAAGACCAGGGGAAGTATGAGCAAGCAGAGCCGCTACTGTGGCGCGCTTGTACCATTTTCGAGCAGCATCTCGGCCAGACACATCCTGAGACGGTAAAGGCCAGGACCGACTATCAAGCACTAATTCCTGACTGACCCCCCAGCGGAGATCGATTGGTTGGAATCGCACCCCAGGAGGTCGACAAAACGTGCGGATAGCAGGAAAGATTCTTTGATGAAGCAGAGAGCGTTCAATGGCAAAATCAGAGAATGTCGAGCTGATAAAGAGGCGAATGATCTGTTCTGAAGGAGTCATCCTATTCCCTCATTTCCATAAAAATAGCGGATTTACTTTGACATAAGAACCTACTTAGCCTGATCAGGATTCAATCGTTATACTTTAAGATTGTAGTGTTTACTATATGGTACTTAGATTTTAGCGTCAATGAAAGTTGAGAAGCGCGTGTATTATTCTTTCGGGAGATCACCTGGTCACGTTTGATTTCCTGGACTTCACTTGAACCAATATGTGAGAATAAAAGTCGCTCTTGCCTATTTTCGCAAGGATCTTAGAGTTACCTCTCCATCGCCTCATCCTGCTACTCTTAGGGCCGCTCCAGGAAAAATTGTATCATCTCTCAGGGTGAAACTGCGGAATGTGGGAACGTTGCATAGTGTGCTCGGTTTACTGACGAACTTCAGATAAGAAATTGTCATTTACAAGGTATTAACGAGTGATCATCGAGACCATCACTGATCAGCTCAAAAACATCTGAAAGACTCGAGCATTCCCGTCATCGCAGCCCCATCAACTTCCTGGCCAACCTGGTCGCAGGGCTGAACACCTCCTGCTATCAGCCCAAAAAGCCTTCGCTCGGGTTGCAATTGCTCGCTTTGCCGGGGGCTTAGCTGAAACCGAACTCACGTTATTTACACGCCTATAAGCTCGGACGCTGCCAACCACCTAAAACAGTCTCAAGGTGTTGCGCAACCGCCAGCGCGACATCTTCGCGCCAGGGTCGTGCCACTACCTGTATTCCAATGGGCAAACCTTCTGGCGACGTGCCACCACGCACAGCTACTCCGGGCCATCCCGTCAGATTGTAGGTAATTGAGTAACTGCCGGCAAAGAACTGCTCTTCGGTAATAATAGAGCTATGAGGCCATGCTGGTGTCGCGCACACGGGGCATATTATCACATCGTATCTTTCGAGGAATGAGAGTAGCGTACTGCGGAACATGTCCCAGCGCGCAAGCAGGCCGCTGAATTCGGCAGTTGTCATTGCATAGGGGCGCAGAATCTCGCCAAATTGTTGCACAAAAGGGTGAATATCTGTCGTTCCCGCCATCTGCAGTAGCCGCTGTACCCCTGCGCCGCCATCAGCGGCGAAGAGATCACGAAAGAACTCGTAGCTTTGCTCAATGCCGGCAGGAAGCGCCTCCTCCACAAATGTACCGGCATCGGCAAGGGCATGGACTGCGGTTCGCACGATCCCGGTGGTTTCGGGTGTAGGGGTCATAAGACCGTTATCAGTGTAGAACGCTGCCCGCAGGCTTTTGAGTTCCACATTCCTGGGGTCGTCAAGCGGCATGGGGATAGTTGCGGGATCGCGCCAATCTACTCCAGCCAGGATCGGGAGCGTTAAGATCAGGTCTTCCACATACCTGGCC
>DATGJV010000143.1:0-6532 GCA_035295005.1 Ktedonobacteraceae bacterium
GGATGGAGCATAGCGGTGAAACAGTTCCGTCATCGTATCTGTGTCTTCTATGTCTGACTCCCTCTTTCCATTAGCTAGCTCCTGCGCCTCTGGCAAATCATACCTTATCTTCCTTCCAGATGATTGTATTCTTGAGTGAATAATGTTCATCTCCCTTCTTACTGAGGATTTCTGAGGATTTCATCAACAACAATCGCTCTGACTGCCAAAATGTTGCATATTTTTTTGTGAATCGTTATATATATTACCCGGTACCCACCTATATCAGGCGACAGCGCGTATAGTAAGCGGTTCATGGCATGATACCCTCTTGTAATTTCAAAAAATCTTGGGTATACTTTTGGAAAGGTTAGTGTACAGATAACACCTTTTCTTTTTTAGCTTTCGAGTTAGTGTTTTTTTAACACTTTCGTTAGTGTAACATTGACACTAATAAGGACATGAAGGGACGAATTATGGCAAACAGCCCGAACTATGACATTGCTGTTATTGGTGGGGGTATTGCTGGCCTCTCGCTGGCGCTGCGTGTGCCGGAGCATTTGCGTGTGGCTCTGTTTACGAAGGGACAACTGGGAGAGAGCAATACGCGTTATGCACAGGGCGGCTTAACGGTTGCATTGGGCGAAGACGATAGCCCACACTTGCACTTTGAAGATACACTGGCAGCAGGGGCGGGTTTGTGTGACGAAGCGGCGGTGCGTATTCTGACGGAGCAAGCGCCAATGGCTGTGCGCTGGTTGATGGGCATGGGCGTGCAATTTGACCAGGCGCAACCGGGGAGTGATGAACATGCTACAAAAGATGGCCTGTTGCTGGGGCGCGAAGCTGCGCATAGTCGTTGGCGTGTTCTTCACGCGGGAGGAGATGCAACGGGAGCGGAAATTGAGCGAGCGTTGCTGGCCGCGCTCCGTCAAAGAACTTCTGTAACCGTCTATGAAGAGACATTTGTTAGCGAGCTTCTTGTACGAGAGGGTGTATGTGTGGGAGTGCAGGCTATGAATCGTGATGAGCAAGTGTTTAGTATCGAGGCGGGTTCCACGGTCATGGCGAACGGGGGTGCTGGTGGTCTGTGGCTGCACACCTCGAATCCTGCGGGAGCCACTGCTGACGGCATTGCACTGGCGTGGCGAGCGGGTGCAGCTCTGACCGATCTGGAATTCATGCAGTTTCACCCCACGGTGCTGGTCGCCGGTAACACGTCGCACTTGATATCGGAGGCTGTGCGCGGCGAAGGTGCGTACTTGCGCAACCACGCGGGGGAGCGTTTCATGCCGCGCTATGCTGAACAGGCGGAACTGGCCCCACGTGATGTCGTTGCTCGCGCTATTCTCAGTGAGATGCTGGCAGAGGGGACGGATTGCCAGTACCTTGACCTGCGCCATCTGCCTGCTGAGAAAATATATGCCCGTTTTCCTACCATTTCTGCCATCTGTCGCGGATTGGGGCTTGACCTTGCGCACGACCTCTTACCCATCGCTCCGGCGGCCCATTACTGTATGGGTGGCGTGATGGTAGATACGTATGGTCAAACGACGCTACCGGGACTTTATGCCGTTGGTGAAGTGGCCTGTACCGGCGTGCATGGAGCAAACCGGCTGGCAAGCAATTCACTACTTGAGGGGCTTGTCTTCGGGTTGCGTGTAGCAGATAGTCTTGCGGGTGCAATGCACGATAAGATTTCTTCTTCGCGCCATGCGATTCCCGTTTCGTTTACTGGTACAGTTGGTGAGGATACACTTTCTCTTTCTCACATACTGAACGAGGGTGACATTCATCGAATACGTCGTGAAGTACGCCAACTCATGTGGCAGTATGTCTCTTTAAGGCGTGACGAGGTTGGTTTGCTGGAAGCGCGACAGCGTATAGAGGAACTTCGTAAAGATGTACCAACATTGGAAGTTGCTCTGTCACAACCTCACCTTTTGCGACCACGTTTGATAGAAACTATCAACATGTTGCAAGTTGCACAACTTGTGATTGCCGCAGCGTTACAACGGCGCGAGAGTCGGGGCAGCCACTGGCGCAGCGATTACAGGCGGCTGGATGAGCGGCTAAATGCTGCGCACTATATGTTTGAGCGAGAAGTTGATGGCGTAGTGTCTGCTGCATTGCATAGAGAGGTGGCACATCATGCATAAGATACCTTTGGATATCATTCGACGCGCTTTGCAGGAAGATGGCGGGGACTATGATATTACGACCCTGAGTACGGTTCCAGCAGAGCAACAGGCAACAGGCATCATCATCGTGCGTCAGGCAGCTACCGTTGCTGGCTTACAGGTTGCAGCCGAGACGTTTCACCTGCTAGATGAGCGCGTAGTGGTGGAAATGTTGGTTAAGGATGGTGATAGTGTGCAGGCGGGTCACGTGCTGGCACAACTGAGCGGCCCCGCTCGTTCGCTGCTGAGCGCCGAGCGTGTGGCCCTGAATTTCCTGGGGCGGCTTTCCGGCATTGCCACTATTACGGCTCAATGTGTGCGAGCGGTGGAGGGAACGCGGGCGAGAATATTAGATACGCGCAAGACGACACCCGGTCTGCGCGAATTGGAGAAAGACGCGGTTCTGTTAGGCGGTGGACATAATCACCGCTTTGGACTTAGCGACGGCGTTCTCATCAAAGATAACCATATCAAAGCCGCTGGCGGGGTTGCGCAGGCGGTGAAAGCAGCACGACACATGGCTCCGCACCTGCTCAAAATTGAGGTCGAGTGTGAGACGCTGGCCGAAGTACGCGAGGCGTTGGAGGCACATGCGGATGTCCTCTTGCTGGACAATATGGATATCGAGCGTATGCGCAACGCCGTCGAGCTAGTGCGGCATCAAGCACCGGGTGTTTTGATAGAAGCATCGGGCAATATCGGAACGAATCCCGAACGATTAGCCGCCGTGGCGGCAACGGGCGTGGATTTCATATCGCTCGGTGCCTTAACGCATTCCGCTCCAAACGTTGATGTCTCATTAGAATTCGCCTGATTGCTGTAGGGGCCCGATTTATCGCGCCCACTGGCACGAGCGCAGCCATGTGCCAGTCAGCCAATGGGTTGACAGATTATGAATTTGCATTATCGGCAATAAAGGAGAACGAACATGGTTTTACAATCGGCGTGTGCTGAGAGTAAAGAGGAACGCATTTTGCCGCTTATCTCGCCGAATACTCGCAAACAACATACGGGGCATAATCATTCGGCGCGTATTGACAATATTCCACAGTTTTACGCGGAAATGGCGGGTGAGGAACTCGACCTGCGTATTGCTGCCGCGAGGGAGACGTTGGGGGAGCGACTGGTGATTCTGGGGCATCATTATCAGCGCGACGAAATTATCCAGTATGCTGATTTTCGCGGCGACTCGTTCAAGCTTGCGCAATTGGCGGCGGCTCGCCCACAGGCGGATTATATCGTCTTTTGCGGCGTCCACTTTATGGCGGAGAGTGCCGATATACTGAGTGGGCCGCAGCAGAAGGTAATTTTGCCCAATCCTGCCGCCGGTTGCTCGATGGCGGATATGGCGAATATTGCCGAAGTCGAGGAATGTTGGGAGACATTGCACGAGACATTGGGCGAGGATGCGGGTATTATTCCTGTAGCCTACATGAATTCGGCGGCCAATCTGAAAGCGTTCTGTGGGCGCAATGGCGGCATTGTCTGTACCTCATCGAATGCGCCTGCCGTCATGCGTTGGGCTTTCACTCAGGGCAAGCGTGTGCTATTCTTTCCCGATGAGCATTTGGGGCGCAATACAGGACTCAAATATGGTATCGCGGAGGCGCAGATGGCGGTATGGAATCCGAAAGATCCGATGGCCTCCGGGGATGCCGAAGAGGAGCTTGAGCGTGCGAAGATTATTCTCTGGAAGGGATATTGCACCACGCATATGCGTTTCAATGTGCAGCAAATTGCGAAGGCGCGGACGCAGTATCCTGGTATCAGGATACTGGTACATCCTGAGTGCCGCCGCGAAGTGGTGGAGGCGGCAGACTTCTATGGCTCAACCGAGTACATCATACAGCAGATTGAGCAGGCATCCGCCGGGAGTCAGTGGGCTGTGGCAACGGAGATTAACCTGGTGCATCGCCTGGCAAAGGAGCATCCAGAGCAGTTCATCTTTTGCCTCGATCCCATTGTCTGCCCCTGTTCCACTATGTACCGTATTCATCCTGCCTACCTTGCCTGGGTGCTGGAAGGATTGGTCGAAGGTAAGGTAATCAATCAAGTTCGCGTTGACGATGATACTGTCTACTGGGCAAAGGTTGCGTTGGAGCGGATGCTGTCTGTGAAATAAGATAGAGGAGAGAGTAAATAGAAAGCAAGTTCGCTCTGAATGCCTCATGAGGCATTCAGAGCGAACTTGCTTTCTATTTACTCTCTCACCCCTGCTGGAGAATCTGCGTCAGGGCAGTTTTTACCAGGTTGGATGGGATGGCGAAACCAACGCCATTGGCGGGAGTGTTGGTCTGTGTGTCTATAGCGGTCAACGTTGGGATGCCTATGAGCTGTCCTTGCAAATTGATGAGCGCACCACCGCTATTGCCGGGATTGATGGGTGCATCGGTCTGGATGGCCTGAGAGATCGTTACGCCTGTTGACTCCGTAACACTGCGGTTCAAGGCGCTGATGATGCCGTGTGTAGCGGTCTCCGTGATACCAAGCGGGTTGCCAATTGCCAGGACTTCCTGACCCACGCTGAGTTGGGAGGAGTTGCCGATTTGCGCGACGGTCATATGAGCGAAGGGAATGATGCGCACGACGGCGAGGTCATCGGCAGCAACCGTGCCGACAAGTTGCGCCTGTTCCGTTTTCCCGTTGTAAAGCACAACCTTGATGCTCTGTTCACCGTTGACGACATGGTTATTGGTGACAATATCTCCATTTGCATCTATAATAACGCCTGAGCCAATTTGCTGCCCCTGGGCTGTTGTTACAGCGAGTTCTACGACGGATGGCTCTATTTTTGCAATAGCTGCTTCCTGCTGCGTCATAACGGTATTACTACTGGATGATGCAGCCGGTGATTTTGATGTTGTGCCTGTAGTTCCGCTATTGCCATTGTATGCATATTCCCAGCCAGCAGCAAACAGGGCCAGACCAAAGATGATGGCGAGAACTAGAATGATAATCACGATAAGGGCTGTGCGGCCAGGTCGCTTCTGCGGTGGTATCGGCGACATTGGAGAGTTTGGCGCTGGCAATGGCCCTGAAGGATGGCTATCCAGTTGAGTTTCAACTTGCTTTGATGGAACGTGTGTGCCGGTATACTCACTTACTGTTCCTAATGGTGCTGTTGGCGCTGATGATGAGTCCTGTGATTGAAATGGATATGAGTTATAAAATCCATGCTCTTCTTGAATCATTTTTGTTGTCTCCTGCTTGCTGCATACACATACTATGTTCTGCTATACGAATATCTGCCATGTTCTTGTATGTATAAGATAGCCCAGGATAATCAAAAAAAATGGTGAGAAGTGTAAATTTATTGTAAGGGTTTTGCATGGGAATGCCAGTGGGAAGCGTGCAGTATACACTACACGCTTCCCACTGGCATTCCCATGCAAAACCCTTATAGGATGTAGTAAATTACTGACCTGAAGTGAGACTTTCTTTTGCTTCCTCTGCAACAGGCGAAGTTGAAGGCGGAGCTGGGCGATTGTTGATACCGATGATAATCATCGTTGCTTCAACGATTGCCGCGCCGATCACTAACGTTCGTGGCAAGCGGATGCCGAAGAGACGGTCCAGCGAGAACCTGCCGGGACCGGTAAGTATGAGCGCAAGTGCTGCCGCCATATTGGTAACTGGCAATTCAGCACCTCCCGCGGTTACCCAGATGGGTTTGCCCCGGTGGGCGGTTGCTGTTGCCATAATCATTGGGGCAAGCGCGGTAAGGGAGCCGAGTGGATGAAGGAAGCCGAGAGAGGTGAGTAACCCACCGCCGAACTCGGATGATGCTGCTCCTTTTGCCCACATTGATCCCGGTTTCAACCCTAATGACTCAAGCCAGCCAGCAGTTCCCTGCAATCCTGGCCCACTGAACCAGCCAAACAGCTTTTGCGATCCGTGACCAGCCAACAAACTTCCTGTAATAAGCCGGAGAACCAGGAGTCCGGAATCTCTTCCTATGCCTGTTCCTTGCTGCACTTCAAATACGCCGGATTGTCCATCTGGGATGGGTAGTGCCTGGTTTTCTTGCATGACAAGTTTCATTCTTCACGCTCCTTGAATGTCTGGGCAACGCTGCAATACACCTCACGGGTGTAGCAAGTTCTTTGTTTCTTGTTTGTGCCGGATTTCCTGGCAAACAATATGTTGTCATACCCTACACGCTGACGAAAAAAGAAGCGTTTCATGGTTATATTGGGAAAGAAGAGCAAGCTACGAGAAGTTTTTGCTTTTCAATATGCTATACTAATCGAGTGAAGCGTATGGGTGATACCTGTCTCCTGCGATGGAGGAGATAAACGCATGACAGACAAAAAGCCATCCACGACTATTGACGAATAGGCAGCAGCCAGTGAAAGTGCAGACCGCATTTCTGT
>DATGJV010000144.1:0-5000 GCA_035295005.1 Ktedonobacteraceae bacterium
GTACTGCCGTTGGTATATTCAAGTTTGACAGTCACATTGGCTGCGCTGCCGCCGAAGTTTGCCAGCTCAAAGTACTCCTGGAAATTCGTGCCGGTATAGCCTTCGGCGAAGAGCCAGTCGGTGCCTGGAGTCGTTGCCCCAACCTGGCTGGCCGCGCCGGTAATCGCACCGCCCGCCGTGGGGATATTGTCCTTAAAGTACAGTGGGCGTTCCGCGACGATCGGTTGGTCTGAGGTAACTTTAATAGCGACCTTCGCATGGAGCGGCGGTGCCAGGAATGCCGGGGAGGCCGTGCCGCGTTCCAATGGCCCAAGTGTTATTGCTTCGGTAGGGCAGGCCGGATTGCTACCACCGCAACTGCCTGTGTAGTAGGTAATTGTCACGTGCGCTGTATTCGTCGTACTCTGATTCAGCATCGTGACGAACGTTGCATAGTTGGCAGAACCCGCCTGACGGGAATCGCCCTCGGCGAAGTAGAAGCCCGTCTGCGGGTTAGTGGCACCAAGCACATCGGTGCCGCTCTGTACGCCGTTCAGGTTAAAGTACATCGGACGTTCCGCGACAATATTGGGGCCGCCTGTCACCTGCACAATGGCGGCGAGCGAGATATGCGGACAGCTCACGCAAGAACTGACCGCTCCGTCCACGTCAATGGTGTAGCGCGAACTGGGCGAGACGGTATACGTAGCAGTCACCGTTTGTGGTGGTGACAGCTCCTCCAGATACTTCACAGTGACGTTTGCCGTTTGTGTCGTATCGGGATTCTGCAACGTCAGATATTCCTGGAAACCACCGCCGACACTGCCTTCCGCGAAGTACCATTTATTGCTCGCGGGTGCCGCTCGTAGCCCCGTCGCATTCTGCGAGAGCGAAACGAGGTCAGCCGCGAGGTTGGCGGCATTGAATGTGCCGAGACCGGTAGCGATATCGTAGCCAGCCGTGGCGGGATATTTGCCGCCTTGCAGCGCATTGTAGTCGTTGTTGCCGGTAGTGATATCGTGGAAATCGCTGGCATATTTGTTTGAGTTGCTGGCGATTTGATAGAGCAGCGGGTTGATAAAGCCAATATTGAAGCCGCCGGTTGCAAGTGATTCCTCGTTGGTCAATGCCATGAAAGCCGCCCACGAGGGAGTCGCTCCCGAAGTTCCGCCAATCACTTCCCATGGTGGATTCGATGTGCAGAAACTTGAAGCCCGTGATGTGCAGTACAGGAGATAGCCTTTGTTGGGATCCGCGCTCAACGAGACATCGGGCGTTTCGCGACACACACTCCCTGAAGGTGCGCTACAGGGTGTACCAGAAGTGTAGCTATTGACCACGCCGGGTGCGCTCTGCCAGTTGGGCATCGTCCAGACAGTGCTGATACCACCCCCGGTTGCTCCCCCTATGGGATTCGAGCTATGAGTGGGCTGGTTGTTCCAGGTGGTCTCGCTCTGGTAAGTCCCATCGGAACCCAGTGTCGCAGTCGTACCGCCGACGCCCGTGACATATTTTTGCGTCGCCGGGTCTTCCGCGTTCAAGGTGGTGTCTTGATTGCTGTTAAAGTAGCAGCCAGAACTACCGCTATCGCTGGAGGCGACGAAGATGCTTTGCCCCTGAGCGGTCGCTGCCAGGAAGTAGGTTGCTTCTGCCTGTATCTCAGTTGTGCCAATGACGCTTTCGCAGTTGCCCCAACTGTCGCTGACGATCGGTGGCGCGTCCTGGATGATGCGTGCCCATTCGTTATTCACGTCCGTAAAATCATTGCCCGCTTCGTAAATCCGCAGTTGACCCAGTTTCGGGGCCAGCCCCAGTACGACATCGGCGTCGAACTCAACTTCCGCGACTCCGCTATCGGTCGGCGGCGTGCCGCTCGCGACGATAGTAGTGATGGATGCGCGGCTTTGACCAAAACAGGCTTCATAGGCGCTGATATCGCCCATCTGGAACGTGTCCAACTCAAAGAGCGCGACCGTCTGGCCCTCGCCGTGATAACCTGCGTTATACATGCCATTGAAGTTGTAGCCTTTAGCATATTGCGCCGGAGTGTAATAGTTGCTGCCAGTCCCTGGGCAACTCGTCGCGGCATTTTTTGCTGTGGCAGCTTGAGTGGTTTGGGTGGCTGCTTTTCCCCCATTCACTGCGGCATGATGAAGATGCACGGCATTATTGAGGCCACTGATGCTGACAATTTCACCTGCTAAAGAGGAAGGCACGAGAGGGTCGGTGCTGTTTGAGTAGAATGTCTCACCGTTCGCCCCGGTATAGTTGTTGATGGTCACATGAAACACCTGCTCGGTCTGTGCAACGGTGCCGCTAAAGCCGATCACCATACGGTGTTTATAGGTATTGGTGATGGTCAAACCACCGTTTTGCAGGTAGGAAGCGAACGCATTGTACGTTGCCTGCGTTGGCGCGAATGCCCCAATAAATTGCGCCTGTGTTAGATAGCGGTGAAAGTTCACCGATTTGCGATTTGAAATATCTTGCACATAAGATTGCAAGGCATTTGCATTGCGCAATTGCAAACTGATTGTCAGTGATATATGTTGTTGTGGATTGGTCGCCCCATCGAGCTTACTCTGTGCCAGTCCCGTGGGCAACGTTCCCGGAAAGGTGACAGGCGTATCCGCCGGAGCTCCATGCGCCCCAATTGTGGCGTGCAGCGCCACTATTCCACTGGTAAACGAGATGCAGAGGAGTAAGACGACGAGAACACGGTACAGCATTCTCCTCTTCCAACTTCCCTTCTCAAAAGGTACAAACTGTAATGGCATAAAGTGTTTGTCTCCCAACTAACTACGTAACATCTAATACATGAAAATGGGTTATTTCCCCTAGTAACCAGCATAGGGTCACAAAGAACTTCTATGTGTCTATCTCGCCTGACTAAAATAGTCTGATGCGGCCTGACAGGCTCATTGACATCTGTATGGGAATGAAACAGCATGTGTAACTGGTAAGGAGTGATGGTACCAATGGGTTATTATGGATATGTGGTAGAGCTTCCTGATTTGTAAAAGGAGCGGCAGCAAAACGTGATGAGGTATAGCATCTTGTGCGTAAGAAATTTTCCATGTGTATTCAGTGTGTGCAATGAAATGAATCAATGAGGCTGGCATGTTTTATTCGGTCACTATTCCTGCTATACTAACAATACGGCCCCAACGGATATCTGTTGAGGTTGCTCAACAAAGAGAACGCTATGGGAAAATAGGACAACCGGGGCAAAGAGAGAAAGCACATGCCGGCATGACAGCGGAACAACCGGGAGATACTCAGGCATCGCATGCCGCCCATATGGCTTCATCTGCCGATGAGGCCGGGGCCTTGAGTGTGCTGTATGAGCAATTTAAGCGACCAATTCATTCCTATATCTATCGTTTGCTAGGCAATTCAGAAGACGCGGACGATGTGACGCAGGAGGTATTTGTGCGTGCGTGTACCTCCTGGTCCGGTTTATATGAGCGCGACAATCTCTCGGCGTGGCTCTATCGCATTGCTACCAATCTATGTGTGGATATGTTGCGCCGTCGCAAGCGCATCTCCTGGCGTTCCCTCACCCCGCATAGTGGGCAAGAAGATCGTTTTGAGGGTACGAGCGACGATGGCTCTTATCTCCTGCCTGATAGCGGCGGGATACCGGAAGTTGCCGAACGAGAACATATTCGCCAGGCCCTTGCCAGTATGCCAGAGGAGTATGCTGTCGCCCTTGTGCTAAGTGCCGCGCAGGGTATACCCTATCAAGAAGTTGCTACTATTCTGAACATATCCCCAAACGCTGCCGCGACCCGTATCTCACGTGCGAAGAGAATGTTTGTCGAGCAATACCAGCGCATTAGCAAACAGGGTGTTGAAAAGCAGGAGCATACATTATGAACAACACCAACCACTACTCGCCGGACGATAAGAATAAACACATGGAAAATATGCTGTCAATATCGTCTATGCCGCCTGTACCGGAAGCTGGCGCACGCGGGCCGCAAGTCTGTGCCACAGTACAACTCTACCTCGCTGTGCTGGACGATCTACCACGCGAGCAAGTAGACGCTCTCATGCAGCACGTACACACCTGCCCAAATTGTACCGCGCAATACCATCTTTTGAGTCGCGCTACTCGTGCTATGAGCAGTATGAGTGCGTCCGCACCATCCGCTCGTGTTGATCAGGCGATTATGCTGCTGATTGCGGCACGCAGTGCAACTTCAGTGTCCGTTATTGAAAAACAACCTGTGCGGGTCGGATCGCTGGTGGAACCTGTCCGTGTCCAGCAACGGTGGCAACCATCGTTCTGGGTCATCAGCCAGATTGCCGCCTCCGTCATTTTGCTCCTCGGTTTGATAACGGTTGCCCGTTATGTAATGGGTACGCCCACCACAAAAACGGCTTTCTCGTTGCCAGAAAACCTTACCTGGGACGCCTACGTCATCTATCACAGTGAGACACGTATCGCCAACGATGGAGAACACTACGTTGTCAATACCTATCATGATCTCGCTGACGGTGATATTCATGCAGAAACGATGATGAATAATACGCTGGACGTGGTGGCAATTGAGGATAGTAGCACGATACTGGGTCTGGATATGATGCATCATATCGCGCAATGGGGTGCGCAGGAATGGAGTATTGACCAGTCCGAAGAGTCCATGTTTAACCTCCCAGAATTGCGCCGTGACCTCACCTCCAATGTAGATGTCTACCTCGGCACCGATGTTTTTCACGGTCTGGATGTCTACCGCGTGCGCTGTAAAAATGGTCTTGTCTTGCTGCTTGATATGCACTATATGCCCGTCAACGTCTTGCGGGGCGCAGTTGGCCCCGGCACCGGAGAACCAGTCTACACAACGGTAACATTGATGCAGCCAGCCCAGGTCTCCAACTCAATGTGGAATATGAGCGTCCCCGCCGGTTTCCAGATGGGAACCCTCCCCGCCCGACCCTGAGTTGCTGTATTTGATTTCTCACCCGAACAGAAGATACAATGGACGTAGGGGCCTGATTTATCACGCCCCACCGCG
>DATGJV010000145.1:0-2373 GCA_035295005.1 Ktedonobacteraceae bacterium
CTTTTTGTAGATGAGCCTATTTCTGCTGAAGAATCTCGAGATCCCAGGCTTTGATGGCATTTTCTCGCAGCACAAACTTCTGTACTTTCCCGCTACCGGTCAAAGGATAGGAGGTGACGAATTGGAAGTAGCGCGGAATCTTCTGGTGGCTGATCTGCCCCTTGCAGTAGCTGCGTAACTCTCGTTCGCTGAGTTGCTCTCCGTGTTTCGGGATAATGACCGCGAGCAACTCTTCACCAAAAAAGGCGTCAGGCACGCCTACGACCTGCACGTCAGCTACCCTGGGGTGGCGGATAAGGAACTCCTCAATCTCACGGGGAAAAAGGTTCTCACCGCCACGAATGACCATATCCTTGAGCCGGCCCACAATGCTCACATAGCCACATCCATCCATCGTTGCCAGGTCGCCAGTATGTAACCACCCTTCGGCATCAATCGCCTCGGCTGTCTTCTCTGGCATCTTGTAGTAGCCAGCCATCACAAGGTAGCCTCGACAGCACAGTTCTCCCTTCTCTCCCACAGGTGTAACCATTCCTGTTTCCGCATTGATGATCTTGACTGAGGTATGTGGGAGCGGTTTTCCAACTGTCGCCGCCTTCAATTCAAAGGGATCGTTTGAAAGCGTTGTTGTAATGCCGCATGTGGCCTCGGTCTGCCCAAAGCCAATAAAAACATCTGCTCCAATGCGCTCTTTGACCTGCTCCATCAGGGCAACCGGGACAGAAGCCCCACCAGTACCGATAAGTTGCAGCGATGAAAGATCATACGAGCTGACATCAGGGTGCTGCATAATAGCTGTAATCATGGTGGGAGTTCCTGACAAAAGGGTGCAGCGTTCACGACTGATGATACGTAATGCTTTCAAGGGTTCAAAGGCCAGGAGAGGATGAAGGGAACAACCCAGGCACAGAGCGGAGAGTGTTCCCGACACGCAGCCCATGGCATGGAAGAACGGCACCAGTACCGCAATGGCGGTATCTTGATTGGCTCCCCACCGCTTTGCAAGGAGACGTGCATTATTAATCAGGCTATGATGTGTCAGCAGTGTCCCTTTAGGAAAGCCAGTTGTGCCGGATGTATAGAGTATCATGGCCGTGTCGCAAGACCCGACGGAAGCTTGCCGTTCGCTTAAAGCTGCATCACTGGCCTGTTCTCCACGAATGACCATCTCATCAAAAGGCAACGGGCACCAGTCTTCTGGTCTATCAACAGGAGGAGTTCCCAACAAGCACACAGAGCGCAATGGAGGGAGGAGTTCGCTCGTTACTTCGCCCTGTTGGTTGCCAGAAGTAATGAGCGAGCGGATAGTTGCCAGGCAATCATGATCGCGTATCCGGGCCATACAGAACAGGACCCGAATATCCCCCTGCTTCAAGATGTACTCGACCTCGGTAGCACGCAAAACAGGATTGATTGTAACCAGCACCAGGCCAGCTTTGGCCGCAGCCATTTGCAAGAGCGGCCATTGCGGCAGGTTAGCGGCCCATATAGCTATATGATCTCCTTTATCCAGGCCCAGAGCCAGTAATCCTCTGGCTACAGCATTGGCGCGTTCATGATAGTCCCGGTAGGTCCAACGAATATCGAGCGCCTCGCCGAACTCAGGATAGCACGAGTACACAAGTGCTTCTCGGTCAGAACATGCTTCAGCTTGACGGTCTAAAAGGTCGCCAATAGTGATATCGAGGAGTTCGCTCCCCTCGCTTTCGGCCTGCCAGCAGGACAGGCCATCGTTCGTCATACTCATATTTAAACTCCTACTCTTTGAAAGAACACTTTTCTCAGTATGCATAACTGGAACAATGTCACTTTTCAAGACTTCTCACTTCTACGCGATTCGCCCGATTTATGGTGGATGATGCAACTCTGTTGGCACCGTCCGCCATAAACCGAAGCCTTTAAGAAGGTACAGGCACTACAGGCACCTCTCGTGCAGCATTCACATCTTCTTGATGCCCTGAGCGAGGCTTCCTTTTGAATAGTACTTTCACAAGCATAGCGGGGCTAAACAGTGCCGTTGGCGGCTTAATCGCCTGCAACACTTGATACAGGAGCAACGTGACTTGCGGGTCATACGTGGAGAGTTCATGCACGCGGCGTGAATAGTTGTTGAGCAAGCCCAGGCCCAGAGGCCGCTTGCCTTGCGTCTCGGGGTGGCGGAAATCCTCGCTCGCTGCCAGCAGCCAGAAGGTATCCACAATCTTCGTGATGCTCTTCTGGAAACGGCGCGAGAAACCGCTGATATCCCCACGACCATGACGCTCTCGCTGCCGATACAATAGAGTATTGAGCATATCAACTTCCAGTGCTGCCGCCGTCATGCCCTGTCCATACACTGGATTGAAACTGCACACCGCGTCTCCCAGGGCCACA
>DATGJV010000146.1:0-5601 GCA_035295005.1 Ktedonobacteraceae bacterium
TAACGGGAGCTATGGACATCCATTTCCCGCAACCGTTCCATGATCTCTACGCTCGAAGCGGTACCAGACATAGGTACCGCTATCGAATGCGGTACATCAGCCAGTAATGCTCCAAGTAACACGACTTCAGAAGCCTTGAAATGCTGGCACACCTCCAGGAAACTTTTACTGAACGCCTTCCATTTGAGTTGTGGTTCCGCTCCAAGATAGAGGATCACGTCATGACCCAGATAAGGGATGGGATGAGCATAAAACTGATTGCTGGGCCAGACGATTGTTCTCTGGACGCCATCGGTAAACTTGACGGTGGGACGTGTCTCTGTATAGACAAAAAACTCTTCGGTATCAATATCCGCAATCTTTGTGGGCTTCCATTTATCCATCAGGAATTTTATCGCTGTAGTTGCCGAATCCGCGGCATCATTCCACCCGGCAAGGGCCGCAACCACCACAGGATCGCGCAATTCTGGTTCACTATGATACTGTACATAATTCATGCTATCACCTCGTTCTTCGCCGGATTCGTTCCATCCAACTTTAGATGGTACCATTGTAGCACGCCTGAAAAGGGGGTTACCTCGTCTTTAATGCGTAAAAAGAGGTGTCAAAAGCGATGCATTGCTCATTCCGCATGTACTAGCGATACAGCCAATATTCCAGACTTGCTCAATGGTGGCGAGCAGCGAGTAATGGTTGTATGCCGTCGAGTTGAGTACGATATGACGTGGTCCAAATGAAGTGACAACGATCAGCGGTACATTGGCACCGCCGAGTATTGTGCCATTTGCTCCTGTTGGGCTTTTACAACAACCGCCAGAGCCTCCATCATTTTCATCCCATGTAATAACAATTGCCGATCCCTCTTTCCAGACAGGCGAATGCATGATAGTCTGTACAGTAGAACGAACGAAACTATCTCCAGTAGCAATTAGCCCGTCATACGATGGGCATGCAGGAGCGCCATGCATATCATTGCAGACATCGGGCGAAATCCAGACAAAATTGGGGACATTGGCCGATTGCATGTCCTGTGCAAACTGTGTGAATGGCACAATTTGCTGCATTCTGGCTGGATTATTGCGAATACTCGAAAAATACATGAACGGATCGTGCTTTTGAGCGTAGAGACCTGCATACGAGTCACCTGTATAGCCGACAGACGGCATTGATTGCATGTATGCTTTCCATGTCAAATGGTGTGCCTCCAACTGATCAACGATGGTTTGCCCATTGAACATATGAGGCTGATTCGCTGCTCCTGAATACTCACTACCTGTCAACGACGAAGTAAACACTTCGGGAGCGCATGTTACACTGGCACCAGCAGCACAGTCATCCCAGATACCCTGAAAACTGCCCGATATGGCGGCGAGATAATTTGGCAAACTTGGATGGGTGACGCCAAAATACTGTGTGGCCGTTCCATAACTGCTCGCCAGTTGATTAAGATATGGCGCATCAGCAGTATTGCCAATAATCTGATTTGTCGCGTGATTCTCCATCATAATATAAAAAATATGCTGTATACTCGCTTGCTGAGGTGTAGCCGTGGGCGCTCCCCCTTGCGTCGGCGTACTCTGAGGCGTCAGTGTAATTTGCCGTGTCTGCGCCGGTGTTCCACGCTGAGTAGATGTATTATTTGATGTATTTGATGAACAACTGGCAAGTATAAGAAACAGCGTACTGCACAGAAGTATCTGACAGCGAATACCTCGCATGATGTTCCCTTCCTATTTCTGGAATGTGTCATTAAGGTGATTCAAAAAGAAAATGCCTGTGTCAGAGTGTATCAAAAAGATCTGAGAAGTACAAGGCAGTCAGGCGGGATTGATGAGCAGCAACATGCCAAGCGCCATGATAATGAAGAATACATAGTGTTTGAAGCTCTCCGTTGGAATACGGCGATGCAAAAACATGCCGAGCAGCGTGGCAATAATGACGGCTGGTAGAGACAACCCGTAGAGCAAAAGCAGGTTGGCTGTCCACAGGCCACTGAGTGCCTGGCCGATAACAACAAAGAAGCCAGCGACGAGAAAGTGTGCCTGTAGAGTGCTATGAAAGCGGGACTGATTCCAGCGACGCAGGGTGCCATAAACGACAACAGGTACGCCAGTGATGTTATAGGCGCTGCCAAGCATGCCAGCCGCAAAACCGAATGGTAGTACCCAACCACGGCGGCTAAGCCAATCAGGTGCAGCCGTTTGCGTTATGGCATCATGGACCAGAGAATAGATGCCGTAAACAATCAGGAAAGCGCCCAACGTCTTCGTGACCACGACGGCAGGTGCAAGAGTAACCAGCAACAGCCCGACCGGAATGCCAGCCAGGGTAGCAATGGTCAGCCAGATTAAGATAGAGCGGTCTATATGACGCCAACCGGAAGTTATAGTCATTGCAGCAACTGTGAGTCCGACCAATCCAATCAGTGAAATCGAAGTATGCAGACTAACCGGCAATAGAGCAAGCAAAGGCATGCTAACAACTGCTTCACCGAAACCGAATGTAGCCCGCATAATCGCTCCAGCAAAAACAACCGCCACCACCATCACGACGGTTGTAACCGTCATCAAACACTCCTTTCAGATATCTTTTTGTTGAGGATCATTTTAATTTCTGAAATGACAGGTCAATTACAAAAATCTATGATACTTCTTGCCCATCCTCCAGGTAAACCATTGTTCCATTCTTGATATGCTCTAAGCGCAAAAGGAGGTACTGGATATCTTTATGCAGATTTTAAGGAGGTAATAACCTCAGTCAAACGTGTTTGTACCCGATCAAGTGCTGGTAATGGCAATTGGTGTCCATCTGCTTGATATTGTTCAGGTAGTTGGTCAGCCTGTGCTAATAAATCCCAAAGCACCGCCTCGCGTTTATCTTCCGCCAGGGATTTGTCTGGAAGAATCAGCATACTCGTTGAAAGTCGCAGGTGCAACGCCTCTGGCTGTTCACCAAATGCGCTGCCGGGAAGTGTTGCAATATTCCATTCGTTGAGCAGGAAGTGTGCAAGTTCCTCACTGGTGCTGACACCATGTTTCAGCAAAGCTTGCCGCCAGGGCGAAAAGTCGGGATACAGGTAGAATGCGCCCGCAGGACGTGGACAGGGGATTCCCAATCCGTCAAGTATTTCATATAGCCATGAAGTTACATATCCATGAATACGGGCACAACGGCACACGTAGTCCTCTATTTCGGCGTTCGGTGAGAAAGCAACAATGGCAGCTTCTTGTATGGGTGTTGATGCTGATGACCAGAGTTCGCTTCCCAGTGAGCTTAGCGCCTTCATTACCTGCGTTCCTTGATTGGAGGGAGGCACCATCATATATCCGAGACGCCACCCACCAGCCGAAAAAGCTTTTGATAGGCCGCCTGTGACAATCGTCCCTTCGGGATAGAAACGAGCAGGTGAAATGTGTTCGCGCCATCCGTGGGCAAGTTCCGCGTAAATTTCATCGCTGATGAGGGTAATGCCCATTTCTCTTGCCCAGAGCGCGATAGCTTCTGTGTCGTCAACGCTAAACATACTGCCCGTCGGGTTGCTCGGCGTATTCACAAGCAGGATGCGTGGGTTAGCACCATTCCTGCGAGCGCCATCTAGCGCCCCGGTAAGCTTTTGGGGCGTTATACGATGGTGATCTGATGGGTCTGTCTCAACGTCAATTACTGTGCGCCCGGCAAGTTTCGCCTGTGGAGCGTAGCTGACCCACGAAGGTACAGGCAACAGCAAGTCGCCTTCTAATACCTGCAATAATGAATACAGTAATGGCTTACTTCCTGGCCCCACCACTACCTGCTCTGGCGAGCAAGCGAGTTGTCGTGTACGTTCCAGATAATGTGCGATAGTTTCCCGTAGCTTTGGAATGCCAGATACGGGAGCATATCCCGTGTGTTTCGCTGTACCAGCAAGTGCTGTCTGTAACAGAGGGTGTAATGGAAATGAGGCTTCGCCAAAGCCGAGATGGATGATATCCTGCCCCTCGGCACGCCGCTTTGCCACAGCCTCGTTAATTGCCAGCGTCGGTGATGTTGTAATATTACTTATTGCCTTCGTCAAACCGAGTGGGCCATCTTTATGAATTTGTGACATGTGTTGAGAGGAAAAACTGCGTTGTGGCTGAATGGTACTCATCGCGATATCCTTTTTTTGCTAAACAATGTGATTACCCCTCATTGTATGCCGTAAAAGTACACAGGTAAAGAGCCAATCCCAATCTGACCACCTGTTTATAACAGAATAACTTCCTATAGCCATTGGATATATAGTAACCACCTGAAAACCATTGACTTGAGTTGAAAAGAATGTCATACTCACACAATGCAACATCCTACGATACCTATCATCTACCAGGACCACCATTTGCTTATTGTGAACAAACCGGCGGGTCTCGTAATTCATCCCACCTATAAGAATACTAGAGGAACGATGTGGGATGCACTTCTAGCACATCTTTCCGAGCAGGATAATGATGGATGGCAGCCTCCTGCATTACCAGATGAACCACAATGGGCAAAAGCCCCTGTACATATTCAGGAAATGCTGCGTCAACAACGGATAGAGCGGATGTGGAAAGAGAATGGTTTGCTTCCACAGCCCTGCTTGTTACATCGCCTGGACAAAGATACTTCTGGCATTGTTGCACTGGCGAGGACTGAGAACGCACGCCGCTACATTGCTCGCCAATTTCACATGCATACTCTTACAAAGCGATATCTGGCTGTTGTGCAACAGGGAGCGCCTGAATGGACCCGACCGCGAACTGAGTTGATTGTTACCTTGCGGCGAAGTGCAGGAGGTAGGGGAACCAGCGAACACAATGGACAAAGAGTAGATGCGAGGAGTCTTTTTACTCTCAAAGATAACGAAGAACTGCTTATTGATGGCCCTCTTCAGCGCGACCCTGATGACCGCCGCCGGAGCATTGTTGGGTCAGATGGGCAAGAAGCTACAACCATCGTCAGGAAGCTTGCGATTTCAGATACGTTAATATTGCTGGAATTGCAACCCGTGACTGGGCGTACTCACCAACTTCGCGCACATCTGGCTGCCCTGGGTTATGCAATTGTAGGAGACCAGACATACGCGCCATCTACTGAAAATGGTAGCCCTCAAGCTACACTGAAACGGCAATTCTTGCATGCATATAGCTTGAACCTGCGACATTATCCCGACAAAGAGCAATGCACGTTTATCGCACCACTTGCAGATGATCTTGTAATTTGGATGCAAACATATTTTCCCTCTGGATTAGGAGCAATAGATGCAAGCACAGTATCCTCCTGACACAGGCCCGATGGCTCAACTGAGCGAGGAAGAGAAGAAAAAACGCCTTGATGCGATGGTACGTATCTGGCAAAGCGATACCGAAAAGCGTATAGAGCGCGAGGGATATCGCACCTTCATCACCGCCGCCGGACTCGACGAGTACCGCTATTCCGTCTGGCTACGCTTCCCAGAATGGGAACGCCGGGCAGTTGTGGGCCAGGTTATTACCCTCCAACGTTCGCAGAGTGGTTCGCCCGAAGACCCCACCTTGTTCAGTATCTGGAGGCGCGACCCGCTCTTGAAAACGATGCCTGACTGGAAAGAGCATTTACCGAACG
>DATGJV010000147.1:0-4391 GCA_035295005.1 Ktedonobacteraceae bacterium
TAAGGGTGTTACCATAGCCCCAATCCTCATGTGTTGCGTTCGCATTGCAATAGCCGCCAACGCGATCCACGGATCCGCTACCGGAACGTCGGTTCGGCCCTCTGCGAAGAGGATATCCCAGAGAAAGAAACCATCCCATCCAGCTTCCTCCGCGTCAGCAGCAAGGTCAGCTAATTTGCGAGTATCCGCAAATGTTCCAGTAGTGGGAATGTCAAGTCCAAATTTCATGCTAATCGAACACCTTTCACAACGAAAGATACTACCACAGAAGTGTTTCTCTATAAAGGCGTATTTCCTTTTACAAGATAGTATATCATCCCTCTCTTGTCATCTTCCGTCATATTTTCCAACATATTTTCCAACTGTTGGAGCATACTTCATAACCTGGAAAAATATGTTGTGCATAGAAGAGATGCTTCACATCAACATTGCTGTAAAATACAGCACGGCTGCTGCTGTCCATGCCTGGACATCGCAGGCGTAAAAGTAATCCGCCAGGAACCATTCTTGCTCGATGTGATGGGAGCGTATCCAACGCGACGGCTGTACAGTGTATAGCTCAACGGGCTTATCGAACGCTTTCAGTGCGCGTAACACTGTTTCTGCTATTCGTCTCGCCTCATCGTGGAATCCATAGCGTTGCAGACCAATTGTCACGACGGCGTTATCATAGGGCCAGATAGCCCCACAATGGTACATCAGGGGATTGTAATAGTATGCCGTTTCTGAGAGCGTGCGCAATCCCCACGGCGTCAGGTTATCAGATTGTACCAAACGGCTGCATATCTGCCCGGCTTCCGTCTGGCTGACACACTGGCTCCAGAGCAGATGACCCGCATTTGTCGCAACCACCGGTATCTGTTGCTTATTGCCATCCAAAGCCATCGCCGGGAAGTGTTCGTCTTCCATCCAGAACGCTTGAAGACCTGCCTGAAGTTGCTCCATGCGTTGCTGGATGGTTTGCTCCAACGCAGGGTCAAGGCTCTGCCGTTTCTTTGCCAGCGTCAGATATGCAGCATATGCAGCCCAGGCGTACCCCTGGACTTCAACCCATGCGACGGGATGTACGAGAGGCAGGTGATTGGGCGCTCGAATGGACTCGCCGCTATCTTTCCATACCTCATTATCCAGCCCAATACCTTCCGGGTTGCGTTTCTTATATTCCACTCTACCATCCTGATCGAGGTCGGACCACTCCAACATCCATTGCAGGATGGCCTCAGCATTAGGCCACCGTTCCTCAAGCAATGGTGCATCATCAAAGTATGCATCAACGCGGGCTAAGGTAATGAGGTAGAGGAATGTGGCATCGAAGGCACCGAAATAGCCCCTATCAAGAACAGGCCAGTGTGCGGTAATCATGCGCTCCGGTACCGGGTTCCAATATTCGTGTACGATTCGTCCCGGCTGTTCCTCGTTGATATCGTTGACCACTTTGCCTTGTAGCTGAGCTAATCCACGTAGTACGGTTGCAGATAATGTATGTAGCCATTCACGATAGGTGTCACTACTGGTATCCCGGGTCCCCGTTCGTTGCTCTGTTGCCTGTAACAGTGGAGCGGCTTCCAATGCCAGTAGTACTGTCCAGAGTGAATCGCGCCCGAAAATGGCATGAAACTGGTCATCAGGGCCGCTCGCGGTGATGCCGAGCGGTGATTGTAACGATTGTAGTGTAGCAAGCGCCTGACTCCATAAAGTGTGCAAGACCTCGCTACTAAGAGCGAGGTCTTGCTGGAGCGGCGAAGATTGTCCGGTAAACTCCAATGTTCGTCATTCCTTCCCTAATCTGTTAGCGTTAGTTTATCCCTTTAGCCCAGCAGACGCAACCCCCTCAATAAAGTAACGCTGAAAGATGAAGAAGACGATGAGAATCGGAATGGTGTTGAACATCGAACCAGCCAACAGCAAATTGTATTCCGTGAAATGAGCTCCTTTGAAGAAGAGTAGTCCGATAGGTAAAGTGTACATATCGGGCGTATTCAGAACGAGCAGCGACCAGGTGAATTCATTCCACGCACCTTGAAAACTGAGAATGGCGACGGCTGTGAGCGCAGGTTTTACCAGAGGCAGCACAATCTGGAAGAATGTGCGGAAACGCGATGCGCCATCAATCATCGCGGCTTCTTCTACCTCACGCGGCAGTCCTTTCAAGAACTGTACCATAAGGAAAACTGAGAATGGTTGTGCCGCGTAGGGGAGAAACAGCGCCAGGTACGTGTTGACGAGGTGCAGGGTATCCATTGTCAGGAACTTGGGAATCATCGTGATGGGCAATGGAATGAGCATGACGGCAAGCGTCAGGTAAAAGAAGAAGTTGCGGCCAGGGAAATGCATACGAGCGAGGGCGTATCCCGCCATTGACGAGAACAGGACATTAAACACCATTACGCCGACGGCAAAGGCAAACGAGTTGAAAAGCCAGCGTACGAAGCTACCATTGCTCAAAATTGTCTGGTAGTTGCCGATCGTCCACGGGTTCGGCAAAATGGTGGGCGGATAGCTCAGCACATCGCCGAACGTCTTGAACGACGAGAGAAACGAAAAAATGAATGGAGCCAGCGAAGTAAAGGTAAAAACGAGCAGCAGAATGTACACTATGATATCAAACACGGTGAGCTTTCGTCGCGGCTTTCTGGTTGTAGTTATTGCTATCGGGCGTATGGCTGCTTGAGTTTGTGGTTGCGCCTGTGCCTGCGCCATATCTGCACCTCCTTAGTACTGAATATCCGTGTCAATAAATCGTCGTTGTAATGCGGTAATAGCAAAAACGAAAATGAAGAGCAGTACGGACATGGCGGCAGCGAGTCCAAAACGGTTGCTTTGGAAAGCAGTTGTATACATCTCGAAGACCGGTGTCAGGGTGGATTTAAGCGGGCCACCCTGTGGTGTCGTCATAATCACGATTTGATCGAACACCTGGAATGCGCCAATAGTACCCAGTGCGACAATGAGGAAAGTGATAGGACGGAGTAGGGGCAAGGTCACATTCCAGAATATGCTGAAAGGACCGGCACCATCTACTGCCGCCGCTTCATATAGCGTTGTTGGAATACCTTGCAAGGCTCCCAGGTAGAAAATCATGAAGGTAGGAGCGGTTGTCCAGGTATTCAGAACCATAATGGCAGGTAAGGCGCTAACCGGGTCTTCCAGCCAGTTCGGACCGGTTATGTGGAATAGCGAGAGTCCGTAGTTGATGAACCCCTGTGGTGTGTACAGCCACAGGAAGATGAGCGAAACCGCGATAGAAGAAGTGACCGAGGGAAGATAGAAGATTGTACGGAAGATACCTTTGAGAAAGGTCACCCGGTTCAATAACAGCGCCAGGATCAGTGCAAAAATGGTTTGTGAAGGGACAACGATGACGACAAATTTGATAATATTGATCATCGAAATCCAGAAATCGCCAACGCCTCCCTGATAAAAAAGTTGGTTCCAGAGGGCTTGGTAGTTGCGGAAGCCAATGAAGTTTGGGGCGCTGAAGCCGATATCTACGCTGTAGAAACTGAGGTAGAGACCATATATCGCAGCGAAGACGGTAAAAACCCCCAGAATGATAAGATACGGTGCGAGAAACATATATGCTGTCAGCGTTTCACCGGCATATCTGGGATTGCCACTCGCGGGACGACGGCGTCTCAAACGACTTTCACTTGTTGCTAGAGACGGGTTAGCAGGGACGGGCGATGATGCCTGTTGCATAAGAAACTCCTTGCTCTAAGCTCTAACTATGCAATATGCTTATCATAAGCGTTTTTCACTCCACGCGGCATCGGACGCTAAACAAGTGCCCGATGCCGCGTGGAGTGAAAAACGCTTACGCAGTTTGCAGGTCGTTGTTGATTTGTTGCGCAGCTTCGTTGAGTGCTGTCTGAGCATCGGCTTTGCCGAGCATCACTTTTTCAATGGCATCTGCCAGATCGTTGTGAATATTCGTGTCGTCGGGGCCGTAGTTGTCGGCGTAACCGTAAGTGGCTGCATCGAACATGACCTTGACACCTGGATTTTGCGTAAAGTACGGGTCATTTGCCATGCTTTTCAATGAAGGTAGCGCGAAACCCGCGTGAAGTTGGCTGGTCTGTACGTCTGTACCGCACATATACTTGATGAGTTCCCAGGCAGCATCGGCGTGTTGTGTACCGGAGTAGGCTCCCCACGCATTTGTGTAGATGAGGTCCGCACGTTTGCCTGTTGGAGCTATCGGCACAGGCGCAATGCCATATTGCACGCTGGGGAAATTCTGCGTCATGTACGGAATGAGCCAGCCGCCTTCCAACGCCATTGCCGCTCGCTGCTTGCCAAAGGCATCACCAGCCCAACCGGCACCGACATTGGCAGGGATAACAGAAGACTTCGCTTTCTCAAAACTCGTGTAGAAGTTTAATGAATTGACG
>DATGJV010000148.1:0-5671 GCA_035295005.1 Ktedonobacteraceae bacterium
GAACAGAGGGATACGCATCTGCATCGCCATCTCTTGAATGCGCAGACTCTTCTGCACCGACTTTTCGCCCGATGCCCCCGCCTTGACCGTTGAATCCGAGGCACTGAACGCTACAGGTCGGCCATGAATACGCCCAACCCCGGTGATGAGCGCGTCTGCCGGCAACTCTGGATTCTGACATTCAGCGAACATTCCATCCTCGAACTCGATCTTGCCATCGTCAAGCAAAAGTTTCAGACGATCGCGGGCAAATAAACGTTTCTGCTCGCGGTTGCGTGCATGATACTTCTCCGGGCCGCCCTTTTTAATGCGCTCAATCTCCGCGAGCAATCGTTCCTCGTTATCTGTCATAGGTATAGCCGTCCCTTCTCATCTTCTTTGCTGAAAAATAGACCAACGTGTAGGGGCCGGTTCGCCGTGCCGGGCGCCGATTTATCGGCTGTGTCACAATTGCCGATAAATCGGCGCCCGGCACGGTGAACCGGCCCCTACGGGGTTGTCGCATGTATCAATCATCAATATGTAGGGTTTAGTGTATCACACATTGCGGTATTTTGCGTCTCATGAAAAAAGTCTTTCACACTCTTGACAAACTTCCTTTCTTCAGTATAATAAGTCTATAAGACATATCCATGAGACCTGTCTGACAAACTGTTCTTTTGGACATGCCTAAAACACTGGCTGAGCAGTATCATTTGAATAAACACATATTACTCAATCCGAGAGAAAGGCGGTTTGATGTACGAGTTAATCATTCTTTCGTTGCTTATGTGCGGGCCGTTACATGGCTATCTCATCGCAAGGATTACGAATGATATTATTGGCCCCTGGGCAAAGGTTAGTAATGGTACTCTGTATCCGCTACTGACAAAATTGGAGAAAAACGGCTATATCACCATTGTCGTCGGGGGAAACGATCAACGACAGGGGGAACGAATAGCGCGTACCTTTGAGATCACCGAGGACGGCAGCAAGCGTTTTCATCAATTAATGATGGATACATCCTCAAATCCTGGCGAGTATCAGAAGTTCTTTCCCATAAAGGTGCCGTATCTCTATCTGCTGCTACCGGAGGAACGTTTGCACCTGCTGGACCATTACATCAATTATTGCCAGACACACATCTTGTATTCAAAGTCTGAATCCAAAGAGACCTATGAGCATACAGTGGGACAAAATTATATGCCACCCGAACGCCTGGAAGGCATAATGGACGTATTCCAACGTATCATTGAGCAGTGGCAAGCAGAATTAAAATGGGTACAACACCTGCGCGAAAAAGAGGTGGCACGCATAGAAAGTGGGCAAGAACGAGAACGTATACATACAGATCATCTGAGTTAATGACAAAACTCAATGAGCAAGTTTGCTGGTCTGTTACAATAGCAACCAGAACAAATTGACGAATAAAAAATTACGCTTGTGAGCATAGTAGCACCTTATTGGAGGATACTTTTATGGCTACCCAGCCGCCAGAAAAACAACAACAACCCGCGCCACAGGGCAGCGGACGGCGTATTCGCGGTGTCGCGCTCGCCAGCGTACTGGCAGCATTATTGTTGACACTGCTATTAGAAGCACTTGACCAGACCATTGTCGGTACCGCTTTGCCCCGCATCGTTGGGCAACTGCAAGGTTTCGACCGCTATACGTGGGTTGTAACAGCATACTTGCTGGCCTCAACGACTATGATACCGATTGTCGGCAAACTTTCTGACCAGTTCGGGCGCAAAGGGTTTTTCATTGTAGGCGTCCTGCTCTTTTTAGCTGGCTCGGCCCTTTCTGGTGCGGCGCAGACGATGGATCAGTTAATCATCTTCCGCGCCATCCAGGGGCTTGGTGCCGGTACCGGCATTGCGCTGGTCTTCACCGTCGTCGGCGACATTTTCCCACCGGCGGAACGCGCTCGCTGGCAAGGCATTTTTGCCAGTGTCTATGGCTTTTCCAGCGTTGTTGGCCCCACCATTGGTGGTTGGCTAACCGATAATGGCCCGGTCGTTGGGAATCTCATCACGAACGAGACGCGCTGGCGCTGGGTGTTCTACGTCAACATCCCCATCGGTATCCTCGCTCTGGTCGTTTTGCTCATCTACCTGCCCGCCAACATCTCCTCCCGTAGCAATCAGTTGCGTGGGTGGGCTGCTCTGCGCAGGATTGATTTTATTGGTGCCATACTGGCATCGGGCGCGACCATCTGTCTCCTGCTCGGACTCACATGGGGTGGCAACCAGACCTACGATTGGACTTCGCCGCAAGTGATCGGCGTCTTAGTTGCCGCGGGTGTGCTCTATATCGCCTTCTTCATCACGGAGCGGTTTGTGACCGAGCCAATTCTCCCGCTCGACCTGTTTCGCAACCGCGTCTTCGCGGCCGATATGCTACTCGGCCTGACGGCGGGTATGACGCTGCTGGGTCTGGTCATTTACCTGCCGCTCTTCTTACAGGGCGTGCTGGGAGAATCGGCAACCAATTCAGGCGTCGTTATCACGCCGATGACCGTTAGCATCACGGTTGGTTCGGCTGCTGCCGGTATCATCATCGCGAAAATGCAACGCTACCAGTTGATTACGATACTTGGAGCCATTATTACAACTGTCGGCGTCTTTTTGATGACGCTGATGACTCCTTCGAGCAGTTTGCTCGAAACATGGCGCAACATGATCATCTCAGGTATCGGCATCGGTGCCTTCTTCTCGGTCATGACGCTGGCGGTACAAAACGCGCTGCCGCGCACACGTATGGGCGTAGGCACAGGTGCCATCACCTACATCCGTGCGCTTGGTCAGACACTTGGTGTCGCCATCGTTGGCTCAGTTGTCAATAGCACGATTGCCAGCGACATCCTGACGCGCATCCCTGCCAGCACAGTTCAGCAACTGACGCCTTCGGGGCTCAAGTTCGCGACCGACCCACAGGTATTGACCAACCCGACTTATAAGGATACGGTTGTTAAAACTGCCGAAGGCTTTGCGGCAAAAGTCGCGGCAGCAAAAGCGACCGCGAACATACCGCCCGGCCCACAACATGACGCTGTCGCGCATCAAGCCGCGGCTCAGGCAATTGTGCAAGTGCAGCATACACTCAATCAAGTTTTCGATGCACTGCGGCTCTCGCTGGCCGTCGCCATTCAGCACGGCTTCGTGACAGTCCTCATTTTCTGTACAGGCATTCTGGTGGCCTCGTTCCTCCTGAAAGATGTGCCACTTTCGAATCAGTTCCGTGAGGAACCCGGAGCAAAGAAACCTGGCGAAGAGAGCGCCGCGGATACATCCGCACCGGCAGCGATGTTGTAATTCAATTGGAGGTCAATCACAAGGAGGAAAAACTCATAAGGAGCGATTTGTCTGCTCACCCCTCCTCTCTACAGAACTCCACAGGTAGACAAAACCGATCCACAGGAGTAATATCCACCGGAACGGACTAATCTCACGCACGTGTTCTATAAGTTTTTTTTCTGGAGGATGATGTCACACATAGATACCATCCAGACCGCCTTTCGTTTTGCCAGCAATGAGAAAGTATCTGAAAATTGCATGAAATGGAATCAAATACCGGAGAGGTGGATTATGAAATCGCCCGGCGACAATGTGTCCGTGCGTCCATCGGGACCAATCGGCATGAACGAAGAGAACAGTGAGGGCCAGTCGGGGGTAATTGGCAACGAGCGGCTAACCGCGCTGGCTGGCGCGGTACTCCTCGTGCTGATCCTGATTGAGCTTGTGAGTTCGGCGAACCTGCACTCGCTGCTACCCATCCATATCTTTGTCGGGGTACTCCTGGTCGGCCCGCTCGTTATCAAGCTCGGCTCGACCGGCTACCGCTTCTTGCGCTACTACAGTGGATCATCCGCCTATGTGCGTAAAGGCCCGCCTCGTCTGCCTCTACGAATGCTGGCCCCGCTGCTCCTCGTCACGACCCTCGTAGTGATCGGCAGCGGGATCGGACTTGTGGTGACTGGTCCGGCGCAGGCTGGCCTACTCCTCCCCATGCATAATCTCAGTGTTCTGGTCTGGCTCTCGATGATCGCCGTCCATATCTTCGCCTACATCTGGCGAACCCTGCAATTGGTCACGGACGACTGGAGAAAACCATCCGATAAGATTCTGCAAAAGGCATGCTGGCTCCGGTGTGGCGTGAACCTGGGCGCGTTGCTAATAGGCGCTGTCGCCGCTCTCCTCCTGTTCCCCGGCACCACACCGTGGGTCATCTGGAGCCAGAGGGGCCAGATGATTCCCGCTCCCTTGATCGTTGGTCTGATTGTCGCTACACTGGTACTCCTCGTCACCAGACCGCTCAAGTGGTGGTAGAGGACACCATTCTGGCAACCCCTATCTAGTGGAGGTTCACTTTCCCGGAGATATCTGTACGGCAACTAGATTGACATACTGGCAGCATCCTGTAGCAATTTCGTGAAATCCTCGCCTAAAAGCTCCTCGAGGTATGGAGTGACATTCCAGAAGTTTTTGAGGTCAGTGTATTCCTGCACGAACTTTGGGTCGCCAGCTTTCAGGGTTTTTACCGCTCGTATCATCAAGTTTTTCGCCGTATGCTCGCTGGAAACAAACTGCACAACATCTGTCGAATAACCCATGATGCGCAGAATCAAGGCGCGAAATGTATCGGTCAGGATGTCGCCCAGGCGCTCTTTCAAGATACTGTGCCGTTCCACGGGTCCAAAGGGATTGGGCGCGGGCTGATGCTCCAGTTGCTTTTGCAGATGGTGCTGGCAACATGGGGCGCTAATAATCAGCTTGCTCTGCCACTCTATTCCCTGCGCCAGAGCCTCATCGGTGGCAGTATCACACGCATGCAGCGCCAGCACGATATCCGGTGGTGTTTCCGGCTTATACTCTATGATGCTTGTCGTCTGAAACGTGAGAGCATCCCAACCCAGACGCACACTTTTTTCAGCATGCCTCGTTAACAGTTCATCGTTGACATCAATGCCGGTTAGATGGGTCGGTATCTGTAGCACATAGTTGAGATAATAATAGAATGCAAACGTCAGGTAAGCGTTGCCACAGCCGCAATCTACGACATGCAGAGGAGTTGAGGGAAATTTTTCCAACGCGCCCGTTTGCTGCACCAGCTTCAAGAACTCATTGATCTGCCGGAACTTGCTCTGCATGTCCGCCCGTATCTTGCCCTCTTCCGTCATAATCCCGACCGCTTTCAAAAACGGAGCGGCATCTTCGGCACTCAATAACACGTTTTTCTGGCGATCATGTGACAGCGATGCTTTCTGCGGTGGTTGCGCCACTGCTGCCGCGTGGATAGCAGCTCGTCCTTTATGCATAAGTGTAATATCTAGCGTCTGCTGCCTCGTTTGCACATGCACATTTTTGAACCCGAACGCTATCAATTGCTCAAGCATTTCTACAGCTTCAGCGCCCTGATAATTTTTCGTAATATCTTTTTTCGCATCAAAATACGAAAACTGTAGGTGCTTCTTGTCCTGTACAAGCACCGGACGAACAATCACTTTTTTCCACGGCACCGTTCGATCATGATGGAACCCACTAAACGTGGCCTTCATAAAATCCTCGTTCTCAACATCCGTTGGGACAGATTCAGCACGTGCGCCCAGAATATGTTCGCGAATTACCTGTGTATAGTCACGAGTTCCCACTCTTGTATCATTTCCTCTCATCCGATATTTTGTATTTTTCTA